>CBFDAN010000007.1:0-17912 GCA_965602815.1 uncultured bacterium | reverse complement strand
ACGTCCTCGTCGTCGACCTCTTCCTTGAGCATCTTCGTTTCGGCCTGGAGGGACTCGAGATTGGCCTGCCGGTCGACAAGCGAGCGCTGCAGATCGGGGAGATTGCCGTATCTCAGCTGGGCCGCCTGTTCGAGGTCCCCGGAGCGTTCGGCCTTCTCGGCCGCTGCCTTGGTCTCTTCGATGTCGTGCTTCGCGGCACGGATCTCGTCGATGGCATCCTTCTCGAGCTGCCAATGGGCGCTGAGGGCGTCCAGTTCTTCGCCGAGGTTCGCCAGCTCCTGTTCGATATCGGCAAGGCGCGCCCGAGACGCGTCGTCCGTCTCCTTCGTGAGCGCTTGTCGCTCTATCTCGAGTTGGCGCCGCCGCCGGGTGAGCTCATCGATCTCCTCCGGCATGGAGTCGATCTCGATTCGGAGCCGCGAGGCGGCCTCGTCGATGAGGTCGATGGCCTTGTCCGGGAGAAGACGGCCGGTGATGTACCGATCGGAGAGGACGGCGGCGGCAACCAAACCCGCGTCGGTGATGCGCACTCCGTGGTGCACCTCGTAGCGCTCCTTGAGGCCGCGAAGAATACCAATCGCCTCCTCGACCGAGGGAGGCTCGACCAGGACAGGCTGGAAACGCCGTTCGAGCGCGGAGTCCTTCTCGATGTACTTGCGGTATTCGTCGAGGGTCGTCGCCCCAATCATGCGGAGCTCTCCACGGGCGAGCATCGGCTTCAGCATGTTCGACGCATCCATGGATCCTTCGGATGCACCGGCTCCGACGATCGTGTGCATTTCGTCGATGAATGTGATGACTCGGCCTTCGGAAGCTTGGATCTCGGCGAGCACTGCCTGAAGGCGCTCTTCGAACTCTCCCCGAAACTTCGCGCCGGCGACGAGGCTCGCCATGTCGATGGCAACGATGCGTTTGTTCTTGAGGCCTTCGGGTATGTCGCCGTCAACGATGCGCTGCGCAAGGCCTTCGACGATCGCCGTCTTGCCAACTCCTGGTTCCCCGATCAGAACCGGGTTGTTCTTGGTCCTGCGCGACAACACCTGAATCGTGCGCCGGATCTCTTCATCTCGTCCGATGACCGGATCGAGTTTGCCCTGTTTGGCAAGTTCGGTGAGATCACGTCCGTACTTCTCGAGCGGGGCGAAGGTGTCCTCAGGATTCTGGGAGGTGACGCGCTGGCTGCCGCGGATGTTCGCCAGAACACCGAGCATGGCGCCTTTGGTTGCTCCGAGGCTCCGGAGCAGATCCCCGACCGTACCGTCGGATGCAGCGAGCGCGAGGAGGATGTGCTCGACCGAAACGTATTCATCCTTCATGGCGGTCCGCTCGGCGTCGGCGGCGTTGAGGATGTCGAGCGTGGTGGGGGAGAAGGAGACGTCGCTTCCGCCCACAACAGCTGGGATCACGTCGAGGGCACGCTCGACCGGTCCGGCAACGTCGGACGTGTGGATATCGAGGTTCGCCAGGATCGGATAGATGAGGCCGTCGGTCTGGGCAAGCAGGCCGGCGAGAAGGTGCACGGGTTCTACATACGGGTGGTTACGCTGCGTCGCGAGGTCCCGTGCGGAGAGGGTGGCCTGCTGAGATTTCTGCGTGAATGTGTTGAAGTCCATGTAGGTCCGTTCGTCGTTGTTCGGGGCTGTCGTAGGGTCAACCCGAAGAGTGATGCCTTTATGCCAGAAAACTTGAGTCCTACTATATCAGGTCTGGCAGAGTGGGGGCGCAGTGAGTTTTAGCGAACGCGGCGGGTGGTGGGTGCTCGCCCAACTCGCTCTCTTCGCCCTCTACGTGTTCGCCCTGGTCGGAACGCCGGGCCTCACCGAGGGTTTCGCTCTCGGGTATGCCAGGATCACCGGTGTGGTCATGGTGGTGATCGCTGTCGTCATCGGCGGGTGGTCCACCGTCTTGCTCGGGCGAGATCTTTCGATCTTCCCGCACCCCGTCGAGGAGGCTCGACTCGTCGATAGCGGTCCGTATCGCCTCGTGCGTCACCCCATCTACCTCGCCGTCATCATGGGAGCGCTCGGACTGGCGCTTGCGTTTCTGAACACGGCAGCGGCGATCGTCGCGCTCGTCTTCATTCCCTTTTTCATGGCAAAGACCGGATTCGAGGAGGATCGACTCATCGAGCAGGTTCCGGGGTACCGGGACTACAGATCGGCAATCCCGTACCGGATCATTCCGTGGGTGATGTGAACGACTGCTTCGGAAATGTTCGAGGCCCTGTGGGTGTTGACGGAGCGAACCGACCAGGGAGCCGAACAATGCCGAGAGCCGTGTGGAATGGGGCCGTGCTTGCCGAGAGCGACGAGACGATTGTCGTCGAAGGGAACCACTACTTCCCCCGAGACACTTTGAACAGCGAGTATCTCGCGCCGAGCGATCGACAGAGTCGCTGCCCGTGGAAAGGCATGGCCGGCTACTTCGACGTGAATGTCAAAGGTAATCTCAATCCCGGCGCTGCTTGGTTCTACGACGATCCAAAGCCGGCGGCTGCCGACATCGCCGGACGGGTGGCGTTCTGGCGGGGCGTCCAGATCGAGCCGTAAGCGCGCGGGCTGTATCCTGAGGGCTCGCAACATCGGAGTCCAATGATCCCCATCCGAATCGTCGAGACCGAGCGAGAGGGCTTCGAGGAACCCGTCGTCGAACTCTGGATGCAAGACGAATTCGTCGGCATGGTCTTTTGGGATGGCTCATCAACCATCGTCCAGATCTATCCGGCCTCCGATACCGATGTCCACGACCTCGAGATGCGCGACCTATTCCGGGCGCTCGAGTTGGCGGAGCGGATCGTCGACCCGTTCGCCTTCGACCAGGTCGATGGGCTCGTGCAGGTGGGTGCCGCGCGGGCACAGGCGAAGCGGCAGGAAGAGGACGGCGACTGGTCCGAGGAGGATCCCGCCACGGTCGAGCTTCTGTCCGAGTTCGATCCGCTTGCCGCCTTTCGATCCGAGGATGGCGAGGGGTTCTTTCAGCGCGACGTGGCCCTGCGGTTTGTGCATCGCTGCAGCGAGTTGCGCCTCGCCGTCGTTGAGATGGAGGGTTTCGACCTCGTCGGCGGCGAGTTGAAGGCCCGTCCGGGTCTCGAACTCGTTGTGGGACCTCAACCGGTCATGTCGGCCGCAGAGTTCCAGTCCCACGCCAACGCGACGGCACTCGACCACCTCGACGGATGGCCACGGCGCGAGTCGCTGGTAGTCGCCTTCGTCGTCCAGCAGCAAGACGGCGAGACGATCGTCGCCTAGGGCCGCGTACCCAGGGTTGCAGACGTTGGAAGTGGCGTCTTCAGGCCGCGGAACGGCTTGGGGTGGACGGGTTCGGCGCTCCTTGTCCGGTAGCATGCGGCCAACCGAGTGAGAGGAATTCGTATGCAGGCCGCGGTCTACAACGAGTTGAAGAGCTACTGGTGGCTCTTGCTGCTGTCCGGGATCCTGAGCATCCTCATCGGAGGAGCGCTCTTGTTCTGGCCCGGCAAGACGCTCACCGTTGTTGGATTCCTGATAGGCCTTTGGATGCTGCTCGCCGGAGTCATGCGCTTTCTGATCGCCCTCTTCGGTGGCGACACCGATGGCCGATGGGTCATCCTGGTCGTCGGAATCGTCGGGATCGCGCTCGGCATCGTTGTGATGAGGAACCCGACCGAGACGATCGCCATCATTGTGGTGATCGCAGCGGTCTTCTGGATCATCTCCGGTCTCGTCGACATCTTCCAAGGCATCAGCGACGACGGTATGGAGAATCGCGGTTGGGTGATCTTCGGCGGTGTCGTGGCGGCTCTAGCCGGAGCGATTGTCCTCCTGTGGCCGTCGGCCTCACTGCTCGTGCTCGCGGTGATCGCCGGTGTGTTCTTCATCGTCGACGGGATCATGCAGATCATCGCCGGTTTCCAGGTCAAGAGCGCCTGACACGCAAGCCGAACCCAGTGTTCACACGCTGAGCGACGCTACGACGCGTCGTCGGTGATCCGATCCTGCTCGTCGTACCAAGTCGCATACCGATCGGCTCCCCACGGGGCGGTCATCCCGTGCAGCATCACGCTGAGGGTCACGGTGACAACGACAATCGACACGATCAGTTCCGTCTCTGAAAGGCTGGTCGCTTCGACGAGCACTCCGGCGAAGATGATCGACGCGAGTCCGCGTGGCCCAAACCACCCGAGATAGGCAACGGTTGGAGGTCGGAACTCGGTGCCGATCATGGAGATAGCGACTGGAATCATCCGGATGGCGGTGAGGCTGAGGATACCGTAGACCAGGTTCCGACCGGTGAAGAAGTCAAGATTCGGCCCGAGAATGTAGACCCCGAAGATCAGAAACGAGATCATTGTGAGGAGCGTGCCGAGGTCCTCTGCGAACCCGCTCGATGACGGTCCCACCGGTTCCACAATACGACCGAACGTGTTGCCTCCGACATAAGCGGCAATGAAGCCGCTGCCTCCCATGTCGTCGGCAACGAGGAACGTGAGGAACGCAACTGCCACCAGGCTGATCCTGACCCACGGGCCAGTGATCCACGACTTGCCAATCGCGAATTGGATTGCGAGGGCCGCGCCGGCACCCAATCCAACTCCCACCAGCACTCCGATCCCGATCTCCTCGAAGAACAGCCTCCAGAGATCGGCACCCTCCACAGCCTCGCCCAGCGTGAGGAGGAAGAGGAGGATCGGCAGGGCAATTCCATCGTTGAGTCCGGATTCGATTCCGAGCGCTTCACGGATCTGGATCGGCACCCGTTTGTTGATGACGACGGCCTTGCCGAGCGCCGCGTCGGTGGGGGCGAGGATCGTTGCAGCTATCAGCGCAGCGATCAGGCCGATGGACGGAAACACCAGCGTGGCGACGAACGCCCCGAGGACGATCGTCAACGGCATTCCGATCGTCAGGAGTCTCGTCGGGAGGTCCATGTCGGCGCTCCACGACCGGACATGGATCTTGGTCGCGTCCGTGAACAGGAGAAGAGCCAGCGTGAGTTCGAGAACATCGGCGGTCCCCGAACCGACGATACGGATTGGCTCGACGAGGCCGCTCGCATACGCTGCGAAGCCCAATCCCACAAACACCATCGGCCCCGAGATCGGTGTGGAGGCTAGGCGCTTCGAAAGCAGGCCGTAGGCGATGAGTGCCACGGCCCCATAGATGATGAATGTCGTGTCCACGTGCTCCCTCGCGGGTTCGAGGCTACTTCACCCCGGGGTGGCCGCGCCTGCGTCGACCAATCGGTCGAAGGAGTCGGCGATCGCGGTGGCGAACGCACCCTTGTGGAACCACAGCAGTGTCGCGTGGCCCCCTGATATCCAGCGCAGTTCGGAGCCGGGCCAGTGAGCGTGCAGGGCCTCGGTCGTCGACGTCGGAACGTATCCGTCTGATCGGGCCGAAACGAGCACCGCGTGGCGCGCGTGGTCGGGCGCCGGGCGATCGAGAACTGACGCCGCGAGCAGCGCCTCGCGGAGTTTCGGCTCCGCCGACGACTCCCCACCGAGCGCCTCCCAGGCGATGCCGCCGCGGAGCGCACCGTCGAGGTACACCGGCGACGGTGAGTAAGACGCCGCCAACGGCGCTGTGGCGATCGGGAACGGCATGGTTGAACTCACGAGCGCCGACATGTTCCCTCCCATCGAGTAGCCCGCGACCCCTGGAATGCAACCGGCACCGTGGATCGTCGCCAGGAGTCCCCTCCCTTCCATGACTGCACCGATCCCCATTCGGAAGAAGTCGGCCACCGTGCGAATCGGCTGGCCGTCGTGTTCGCCTGGCCTTCGGATGCCGTAGTACGGATTCTCCAGGACGAGGCTGCCGATACCTCGCCGGGCGAGGCGCCGAGCGATGCCGAACCTGGCTCGAGAATCGTGCTCGTTCCATGCCGCCATGAGAACCACCATCCGATTGGCGCCGCCATCCGGCACGACGCGGGTGACTGCTCCGTGGCGGGCGTGACTCGGCAGGATCTCTGCCGGGCTTTCGAAGACGCCAACGGATGTCGTCAGGCCCTCGTCGGTGACATCTGAGACCCACTCGATTGATACGGGCTCCGGTACGTCGGTCGGCAGCGCGGCGCGGTTGACAATCGACATGTCACCCCACCCATCGGAGAAGAAGCGCAGCCGGTCCGGTCCGTGGGACACGATCGCTCCGCCGAGAACGTCGATCGGGTGAATCATGAATCCAAGGCCTTGTGGGTCGGGTCGGCATGCTGAGCGGTACAATCTGGCCCATATGGAGATTGTGATCGGCGCCATCGGATCGGCACACCTAACGGTTCGAGAAGCGGACACCGCCATCGCTCTCGGCAGCGGCGATGTCCCCGTCCTCGGTACTCCGAGGATTGTCGCCCTTTTCGAACAGGCGGCCGTCGCGGCGTTGACAGGCGGTCTCGATGACGGCACCACATCAGTTGGTACCCACGTCGCCGTCGACCATGTGGCTGCATCGTTTGTCGGCGCCTCGGTTGAAGCGGTTGCCGACGTGGTGGATGTCGATGGCCAAACGGTGACGTTCCGGCTCATGGCCCAAGAGGGCGACCGCACCGTTGCTACCGGCAGTCACACAAGGCTCGTCGTCAATCGTGCTCGATTCCTCGGGTCGCGCTAGCCCCACCACGCGACGCGGCACCACGACCGGCGCTGGCAGTTCGGGCACTGCATCCAGCGGCTGAAGTGTTTGCCGGGGATCCACAACGAGATCAGCGCAATCCGGACGCCGATATCGACATGTGATGCCCGGGTCTTCGTTCCGCAATGGGAGCAGTCAATGATGCCGGTGCCCGATTGGTGCTCCCCGGTCGAGAACAGCGCTGCCTGACCTTCTCGACGCTTGGGATCGTGGAGCACGTCGTCTTCGAGCGGATCATCGATATCGACCGGCGGAGCCTCGAATAAGGCTCGCTTGCCCTGTGGATCGGAGCGTCCGGTCATGTTCTCACCTCGATCTCTTCCGCAAGGGCGCGATAGGCCTCGGCGCTCTTCGATCGGCGGGCGTGCTCGAGGACCGAGCGACCCCTCCCAGGCGCCTCAGCGACCTTCACCGACCGGGGAATCGGCGGCGGAAGCACTTCGATTCCATGGGTATCGGACACCTCGATAAGCACCTGCTTGCTGAGATTCGTCCTGCCGTCGAACATGGTTGCGACTGCTCCAAGGACCTCGAGATCTTCGTTGGTGTACGCCCGTACGTCCTCGATCGTCTCGAGGAGTTGGCCGACGGCGCGGTGTGAGAGCGTCTCTGCCTGGAATGGGATCAGAACGTATGAGGCGGCGGTTAGGCCGTTGAGTGTGAGGATGCCGAGCGACGGCGCACAGTCGACGAAGACGTAGTCGTAGTCATCGTTCACCTGCTTGAGGGCGCGCCCGAGCACGAACTCTCGACCGGTCTTCGTGAGGAGATGGATCTCCGACCCTGCGAGATCGATCGAGGAAGGGACGAGATCGATGCCGTTCACGTGGATGACGACATCCGCTATGTCGGCCCTGCCGAGCATCACGTCGTGGATGGTGAGGTCGAGGGTGTCAGGATCGATTCCGTTCTCATAGGTGAGGCAGGCCTGGGGATCGAGGTCGACGACGAGAACGCGACGGCCACGTTCGACGAGAGCTGCTGCGAGCGTGTGCACCGTTGTGGTCTTCGCCACACCCCCTTTTTGATTCGCAACAGCGATCACGGCACCCATGGGCCGATTGTAGGAGGCGCGGTTGCGGCGCGTCGGCGAGACACGAGACGCTAGACACGAGACAAGAGACCGGACGCGGGTCTCATATCTCGGGTCTCATATCTCGGGTCTCATATCTCGGGTCTCACTCTGCTGGTCGGTCAGCCGGATCCGGGGCACAGGGGCCCTCATAACCCGGTTGCAGGACCGGGTGGCCTGTGTGTTCCATGACGACGGGGACGAGGCAGGCACCGATGCTGCCGTCGGGTTCGAACACGAATTGTGCGATCGCGGTTGCACGCGATTCCGACGGATAGGCCTGCCAAACGAAATTGCCGAGACCCCACGCAATGGGTTTCCCGTTGTACCACCCGAGAGGCTGAAGGACGTGCTGATGATGGCCGAACACGCCGTCGGCACCCGCATCTATGAACGCTTCGGCCAGTCCGATCTCGAACGCACGCGGTTCTGTTGTTCCTTGTTCACCCCAGTGGATCGTGACGAGCACCAGGTCTGCGACTTCATCTGCCGCCCGGATTGCGGCCGTCATCGCCTCCGCAGAGTCCCCGTCGGTCATCCCGGGGAGCTCATCGGTGACGATCCAAGATCCCGTCTCGGGATGGACGCCTCCCCCGCCGAGAATTGCGATGGTCCAGCCATTTCGCTCGACGAGAACCGGGGCGTACGCCTCCTCGGGGGTCTCACCGGCTCCGACTGGTGCGATGCCGACGGCGTCGAGGTTGGTGCGGGCGTCGAGCATGGCCTCGAACCCGTAGTCGATCGCGTGGTTGTTCGCGAGGTTGGCGACATCGACGCCGGCATCCGCCATCGACGGGAGTGCCTCAGGGTCGCAGCGGAACGTCCACGGCTTGTTCCACGGTGTTCCGAGGTCCGACGCCGAGCATTCGAGATTGACGATGGTGAGGTCGTCCTGGTTCAGCACGTCGTCGAGACCCGACCAGGCGTACTGATAGCCCGTCGATGGGAAGGAACGGACGAACGTCGGATCGAGGTTCACGTCGCCGGTTCCGCTGATCACGAGACGTCCCTTCGGCTCCGCTGGCGGGAGCGTTGTGGTTGTGGTTTCCGGCGCCGTCGTTGGAGGGGGGAGCGTTGTGGTTGTGGTGGTTTCGGTGGGGAGTTTTGTGACCGGAACGAACGTTTCCGTCGACGGCGGCGACGCCGAGGCACCGCTCGAACATGCGGCGAGCGCGGCTGCCAGCGCCGCGAATCCGAGGACTTGCAGGAATCGAACTCGATGCATCGAGAGAACGGTACCGTTCAGGTCTCGGAATGCCGGTCTTGGCGCGCGCTTGCGCGGCCTGCAACGCGAGTCGATTTCAGTCCAGGTACAGAAGGAGCACAGGATGGATAAGTGGGTCTACCGGTTCGACGAGGTCGACCAGGCCGAAGCAGCAGTCGGCGGCGACTGGGACGAGGTCCGAGGATTGCTCGGCGGGAAGGGCGCAAACCTCGGTGAGATGTCGAGAACCGGCGTACCGGTTCCCCCAGGCTTCACGATCACAACACGGGCGTGCAATGCCTATCTCGAGAATGATGAGAGTTTCCCCGACGGACTCACCGATCAGCTCAACGTCGCTCTCGCAACGATCGAGTCGGGGCTCGGCAAGGTCTTCGGTTCGGCCGACTCGCCGCTGCTCGTGTCGTGCCGTTCTGGCGCGAAGTTCTCGATGCCGGGAATGATGGACACCGTCCTCAACATCGGCATCAACGACGCTGTCCTCCCCGGGATGATCGTTGCGTTCGGCGACGAACGTTTCGTGTATGACTCCTACCGGCGCCTCGTGCAGATGTTCGGCAGCGTTGTCATGGGTGTCGACGACCATCCATTCGAAGAAGTGCTGACCGAAGCACGCGCCGAGGCGGGCGCGGAAACCGATTCCGATCTCGACGCCGCCGCCCTGGCGAAGGTGCTCGAGCGTTTCAAGGCCATCGTCAAGGCCGAGACCGGGATGGACTTCCCGCAGGACCCGCGTGAACAACTGATGATGGCCGTCGAAGCCGTCTTCAAATCATGGAACGGCAAGCGGGCCTTCGCCTATCGCGACGCCGCCAAGATCGCACACGACCTTGGGACTGCCGTCAACGTGCAGACCATGGTATTCGGCAACATGGGGGACGAATCGGGCACCGGTGTTGCGATGTCCCGCAACGCCACGACGGGCGAAGACCGGCTGGAGGGTGACTACCTGATCAATGCCCAGGGCGAAGACGTGGTCGCCGGCATCCGGGTCACGCACCCGATCGCCGAACTCGCCGGCGATCTCCCTGAGGCCTACGCCGAGTTCGAGGACTACGCGAAGAAGCTGGAGACCCATTTCCGCAACATGCAGGACATGGAGTTCACCGTCGAGAAGGGGAAGCTGTGGCTCCTCCAGACCCGCGACGGGAAGCGCACGGCGCAGGCCGCCGTTCGCATCGCAGTGGACATGGTCCAAGAAGGCATGATCACCAAGGATGAGGCGCTCATGCGCGTCGACACCGATCACGTCGACTTCTTCCTCCACCCCCAGTTCAATCTCGAGTCGAGAACCGAAGCGCTCGAAGGTGATCGCAAGATCGCTCTCGGCCTCAACGTCTCGCCCGGCGCCGCGGTTGGTGTCGTCGCATTCGACCCTGACCTCGCCGAGGCCTGGGCCAAGGAAGGCAAGTCCGTGATTCTCGGTCGTCCGGAAACCAAGCCGGATGACGTGCACGGCATGCTCGCCGCCGAGGGGATTGTCACCACCAGGGGCGGCCGGACGAGCCATGCGGCCCTCGTCGCTCGCCAGTTCGGCAAGCCGGCGGTTGTCGGCGCTTCAGAACTCGACATCGACCTCAAGGCCCGGACGATGAGCGTTGGCGACGTCGTGGTCAACGAGGGCGACTGGCTCTCCGTTGACGGAACGACCGGCGAGGTCTTCCTCGGCAAGGTCGAGACCGACGTTCCCGACATCGATGATCCTTGGCTGACAAGGATCCTCGAATGGGCCGACGAGCGGCGCGATCTCGACGTGTGGGCAAACGCCGACTACCCGATCGATGCCGAACGTGCCCGTGCGTATGGTGCGCGCGGTATCGGCCTCTGCCGGACCGAGCACATGTTCTTCGAGCCGGAGCGGCTTCCGATCGTCCAGAAGATGATCCTGTCTGACGATCTCGCCGAGCGCGAGAGAGTGACGTTCTCACTGCTCCCGCTCCAGCGCGAGGACTTCGCAGGCCTCTTCCGGGCCATGGACGGCTACCCGGTCGTGATCCGTCTCATCGATCCCCCGCTGCACGAGTTCCTCCCGGGCTGGGGTGAACTCACCAACGAGATCGCCGACCTCAGGATCAAGCTGAGCGGCGGCGGAGCCGACGCTGCTGCGATCGAGGCGGAGATCGCCGAGAAGGCTTCGATGCTCGACCGTGTCGAGGCCCTGCGCGAGGAGAACCCGATGCTGGGCCTTCGCGGAGTGCGGCTTGGCATTCTGCGTCCTGAACTGACGCGGATGCAGGTCCGGGCGATCATCGAAGCTGCCTGCCTGGTGGCCGGCGAAGGCGTCGACGTGCATCCCGAGATCATGATCCCGCTCACCAGCCACGTGAACGAACTTGCACGCCAGCGGAGCGTTCTCGAGAAGGAAGCCAAGGACGTGATGGCCGAGCAGGGCGTCGAGGTCGACTACAAGTTCGGCACGATGATCGAGATCCCGCGCGCGGCCGTGACGGCCGACCAGATCGCCGAGTACGCCGAGTTCATTTCCTTCGGGACCAACGACCTCACGCAGATGACGTACGGCATCAGCCGGGACGACGCCGAGAAGGGATTCCTCATGGAGTACCTGTCGGAGGGAATCCTCGCGGACAACCCGTTCTTCACCATCGACCCCGACGGCGTCGGGCAGCTGATGGCGATTGCACTCGAGAAGGCGAAGTCGGTTCGACCCGACCTCGAGGCAGGCATCTGCGGCGAGCACGGCGGCGAGCCGCGCTCGATCGCTCTCTGTCACGAACTCGGCCTGAACTACGTGAGCTGCTCACCGTTCCGCGTCCCGATCGCGCGCCTCGCAGCCGCACAGGCTGCGATTGTGAGCCCCCGGTAGGGACGAGTAAGATTCGAGAGACGAGACTTGAGACACGAGACTTGAGACACGTGACAGGGCCCGTCCTTGGCCTCCCGGTGGGGGAGGCCGGGGGCGGGTTCTCGTGTGAGCAAGACAGAACCATGGCTCGAGATCATCTTCGTCTCCCCCGCCGTGAGGCGGGGCAGAAGCGATCGAGCGGATGCTCGGTCGCAGAGGGGGCTCTGGGAGCCCAAATCGCGAGGATGCGCCCCACAGCGTGCCCAAGCGTGCTCCTTGCTCGTTGCTGCTTGCCCCCCTTGCTGGTTCGGAGTCGCAGAACTGCTGGTGTCAAGCTGTTCCATCAACCCGCCGATATGGAACCATGGACCTACTTCAGGGTGATCTTGCTGCGTTCCCGCTCCGGGAAGTTGTACTCCTGCTCGCGGAACGCCGCCAGACCGGTGTGCTCAGGGTCGAGACGGGGTCACTAACCGGCCGGGTGTTCTTCGTCGAGGGCCTTGTCACCTATGCGACGACGCGTGACGGTGATGGATCGGTGGCAGCCCTTGCGAAGCTCGATAGCCGGCCGGAACGCGACCGGCGGGGACGCAATCCGCGTGGGAAGTGGCCAGAACCATTCCGGCCGCTCATCCTGCAGCAAATAGGGGAAGTGCTGGTCCGGCTCAGCCACGGCGTCTCGGGACGTTTCTGGTTCGTTGAGGGTGTCACAACCCGCGCCTACGGAAGAGATGAGATTCAGCGGTTCGAGGTGGACGAGGTGCTCAGCGCGACGGAAGGGCGACGCAAGGAGTGGGCCGAGATCTCCCGCGTTCTCCCGGACCCGTCCGTCAGACTCGTGATGTGCCCCCACCTCGCTCCTGGAGTGACGAGGGCGGTCCTCTCTGCCGCGGCGTGGCCCGTGTTGGCGGCGGTCGGCGGCGGGGCAACTGTCCAAGAGGTCGCCGAACGTCTCAAACTCTTCGAACTCTCAGCGGCCCGTCTGATCGCAGATCTGTGCGTCGAGGGCCTCGTCGTCGCGGAGCACCTCTTGGAGACGGCCGGGACGATCGACGTCGACGCGGCTGCCGCTTCGTAGCGAGCTAGACCGGCGGTGTTGCTCCAGTCACGAGACGGGCAATCCAGACGACGAGCAGCAGCGCCGCGGTGGCTCCGATCACAACATCGACCCACCGACGATGCCGCCAGCGGATCCAACCCGCTCGATGTGCCATCCAGATGGTCCAGGCTCCGAGCAACTCGGCAACAATCAGCAGAATGAGCGGGTGGTAGCGCAGCGCCTCGACGACGTTCCCGCGGACGAGTTGCCCCGCCGCCCTGGTCATACCGCAACCGGGACACGCAACACCCGTGCAATTGGCAAATCCGCAGATCGTTGGACTTGTGTCCGACGGGTTGGTCGCTGCAAGTGCGATGGCCGCGACAAATGGGATCGCGAGCAGCGACCCCTGCTGCAAACGGGACTTCGTCGCGAACGCCGCGATCACGAAGCGGCCCCGACTAGTCCGATGAAGAGGACGATGAAGAGGAATGCGAACCCGATGATCATCAAGACGGTCGAGATGATCCCGAGAATCCGTCCCGCCTGGGCCGTACCGCGGTTCTGCGGTGGCCGACGCCCGGCGTCGATGCCTGCGAGTTCGTTGTTCCCCATGACCCACGCAAACGGGCCGAGAACCTGACACAGAACAAGCGAGAGGATCCCAAGCACGAGGACCGTGGTCGCCTGGCTGTCTTCCGGGTAGTACTGATCAGTCATGGAACCAGTATGGCTCGTCTCGCCCGGTCGGCGCCACTCAATGTGGCATTGGTGCGCTGGACGCGAGCCGCCCGTATGTTGCGGACGGCCCGCGGTCGACAGCGGGCCCTAACTCCGCCCCGAGCCGGCCAATGGCTGGTCCTCTCCGATACTGGTCAGGTCGATGATGTCGGCAATCTGCTCGGTGTACGGCGTAGCCAGAGCGACGAGATCGTGGATCTTGGCTTCGACCTCGGTGATCGCGGCTCGTAGGTGGTCCAGTCGAGCCGAGATTCGCAACTCCTCTCGGCTTGCCTCGCCGACGATCTCATTCGCGATCCGGTCCGCTTCGACCCTGGCCTCGGTCAAGTGTGCCTCAGCGGTTTGCTCACTCAGAGCGATGACCCGTTCGCGATCACCGACCGCCGACGCGCGAGCGTTCTCGGCTTCGAGTAGCGCCTGGAACGACTCAGCCTCTGCCGCTGAAACGCGGGCAACCCACTCTTCGTGGGCATCAACAGCGACCCGGTCGGCGTCGAAGTACAGTCCTTCGATCCTTGCCTTGGCGTGTGCCAAGAGCGTGTCGGCGTCCCGCTGTCCGTCGGCGACGATCTGATTGGCCTGAACAGCGCCCTCGCTGATCATCTCTTGCCGGGTGGCTTGAGCCGCGGCGAACGTGCGCCGAATAGCGTCTACCGAGTCGTCGGCTTCTTTGACCCTGGCTTCGAGGGCCTTGGTGTCTTCCTCGTAGGACTGGAGGGTGGAAACAAGGCGATCCATGACGCGATCGACTTCGACGGGGTCATAGCCTTTGCGGCGCACTCTCCCGAACCGGTGTGTTTCGACTGTCGATGCCTCGATCTTCATTCGTCATTCTCCCCCGGATTGCTCCGTCCGCTGCTGGCCCCTGCAAGCCTTGCAGAGCGACCGGGATGGTCGCAGTCAAGGGAAACCCTACGACGCGATTCCGCCGGCCGCAAGGGACATCGGCACGATACGAGGTGTTTCAGGCCACCGATTCTCCGGCGCACTCCTAGACGAGCGACGGCGAGTCGGGTAGAACAGGGGCATGAATCGAATCACCGTCGACATCGGCAAGGACTGGCTGTCCGTCGCAGACATCTGCGAGTACATGGATGTCTCGCCGTTTGTCGTGACGAGCCAGTTGCGTAGCGGTGGTCTTCCCGCGGTGAAATTCGGTCGCGAGTGGCGAGTTGCGCGACAGGACTTTGAAGACTGGATCAACGCACAGCGCGAGCAGACCGAGGCCGCGGTCGACAGCTAGGAGCAGGCAGGCACCGGCTCTTCGACCGAGTGCCCCATGGAGGCGAGAATCACGAGCTGACCGCTCCTCACCATCCCTTCGCTCCGTTGCGACGCCTCCGGTGTCGTCACATCTCGGTGGTCGAAGAACTCCCCGCATATCGGTATCTCGACTCTATCCGGTCGACGGGCGGAGGGGTAGCCTCGGCTGTAGTCGACCCAGAGGAGGTCAAAGTGCTGGATCAGGCTTCGATCGATCGACTGAGGCAGACAGACACCGGGGGGTACCCAGTGTTGTCTCTCTATGTGAACCTTGAGCCTGGTCCCGAGTCGCTGCGGAGCATTCCGGCTCGCGTCAAGGACCTCCTCGCACACGCTGAAGAGGAGTCGGCGACTCTCTCCCGCCCCCATCGGATCTCTATTCGCGACGACAGCCGGTCGTTGCTAGGCGATCTCGGTCGATTGGGATCCGACCTCGGCAGGAGTGTCGCGATCTTCCGGTCGAACGGTGTGGGCCTCGATGAGCAACTCACGCTTCCGGGTCCCGTGAGAGACCGAGCCATCATCGACACGGTGCCCTACGTCCGGCCTCTCCAAGCGATGCTTGAGCACTACCCGCGGTTCTGTGTGGCCGTCGTCGGCCGACGAATCGCGTCGATCTTTCGATTCTCGATGGGCGATCTCGAGACGTGGGAGGAGATGAGAGATGAAGAGGTTCGCAAGGCCAACTACGGCGGGTTCTCCGGATATGAGGAGCACCGTGTCCGAGCACGGTCAGACGAGGTCACAACGAAGCACTACCGGCACATCGGTGCGCGGCTCGCGGAGTTGCGGCGCTCGGCCGGAGGCTTCGATCTGTTGATCATTGGCGGCTCCGATGCCCATGTCGCCGGAGTCGAAGAAGCGCTCCCACCGGATGTATCTAGCGTCTTGGCCGGCAGCTTCACCATCGATCCCGGCACGATGACGCCAGCGATCGTCCTCACATTCGCCACCGAGGTCGCGGAGGAATGGGAGTCTCAGAACGAACGGGAGCTTGTTGCCCAGCTCTTCGATGCTGCGGCGTCCGGTGGGCCGGCGGTGCTGGGTCTCGAGGACGTCTGCGCCGCTGTCAATCGACGGGCCGTCGACGTTCTCTTCGTTCAGGTGGGTCACGCCGTCCCTGGTTCTGCGTGCGCCGAATGCGGATGGGTGAGTTGTCGTGCCGAATCCCATTGTCCCGCGTGCGGCACATCACTCAGTCGCGTTCCCGATCTCGTTGATCGCCTCGGTGAGTCGGTGCGCGCCGCGGGTGGGGGAGTGCAGCATGTCCTGAACGATGGTCCGCTTGCCGAGATTGAGGTGGGGGCACGGCTTCGGTATCCGATCTCGATGGTCGATCCGACCTGATCGCCACTGCTGTAGCGTTGTCGGTCCCCTGAAGGAGAGAGTGTGCCGCGGACCGTAGCTGTGGTTCTCGCAAATGAACCCGGATCCGGATTCTCCGGTTCGAAGTACCTCGGTGACGTCGGCGGGACCACGATGATCGATCGCGTGCTCACCGACGTTTCCGGTTGGCCGGTCGATGACGTCGTGGTTGTCCTCGGGCCCGACGCCGAAGAGATCGTTGCAGCCATGGCGCCAACAGCCGCCACCGTCGCGATCGATCCGGAATGGAAGGAAGGATCGGCTGCCTCGCTCCGTGTGGGCCTCGATGTCGTCGTACGGGGACCGGCAACCGACTTCGTCGTGGTCGCGTTCGCCGACCAGCCCGGTGTTGGCGCCGCAGATGTCGCCGCCCTGATCGAGGCGGCCGAGGGGGCTGCGGCTTCTGTTCCAAAGTACCGGTATCGGCGCGACTTCCCTGTTGTTCTTGGAAGAGGCATCTGGGAGCGTCTGCTCGGCTCTGAGGGTGACGTTGACCTGCTCGACCTTCTCGAGAGCCATCCGGACGGCGTCCAGGAGGTGTGGTTCGAGCATCTCATAGCCCCGCGGATGCGGACGCCGGATGACATGCCGAGACGCTGATCCGGGTTCTGGATGGACCGACACCAATCGCGTCCGGTAGGATTGCGGCCGCATCGTTTCCGGATCAATAGAAAGAAGGGGAGCGGAATGGCGTCGATCTCCGCGATCCAGTCTATGGACTACCGCAGCGCGACGAAGTTGCGCAAAGCAGGAGTGCGTACCACCGATTCGCTCCTCAAGGCTGCGTCGACCCGAACCGGTCGACGGCGGTTGGCCAAAGAGACGGGGCTGCCGGAGAGCGACATCCTCGGATGGGTCAATCGTGCCGACCTGTTGAGGATCACCGGCGTTGGATCCGAGTATGCAGACCTCCTCGAGGTCGCGGGTGTGGACACGATTCGAGAACTCCGCCGCAGAAACCCCGAGCGACTCCTCGAAGCCATGACCGAGCTCAATCTGAGAAAGCGCCTGGTGCGGCGGCTTCCCACAGACGGGATGGTCCGGGGCTGGGTCGACGAAGCGAAGGAACTGAAGCCGCTCGTCACGCACTAACGCCCTGAACGCGACGAAGCCCCGACCGGTCGGCCGGGGCTTCGCATCGATACGGTTTGAGCTACTCCTCAGTGGAGCTCTTCTCTGGTGTGGTCTTCTTCGCCGTCGTCTTCGGTGTGGTCTTCTTCGCCGTCGTCTTCGGTGTGGTCTTCTTGGCTGTGGTCTTCTTGGCTGTGGTCTTCTTCTTGGGTGCCGGCGTTTCCGCCTCAACCTCGACCTTCACCGGCCGTGGACCGGCAACACCGGGCGTGAACTGCTCACGCCAATTGTGGAGGGCGGTCTCGAGCTGCTCGCGCAGGACCTCGACTCGTTCCTGGAACTGGTCGACGTCAACCTTGACGTGAATCTGCTCGACGACCTTCGCCTCCTGGATGAGGTCAACACTCTCCTGGATCTGCTCGACGACCTTGGATTCGCGGATCGCCCCGGTTACCTCGCGGCCCGCCGCCTCGAGGTCATCGAACGAGGTTTCAGTGAACAGATTGGTGCTGAACTCCTTGAACTTGCGGCCGGTCACCATTGGCGCTCCGACTGCTGCGTAGAACGCTTTCCTGGCGTTCTCCTTCTGGGTATCCATGACTGAGGTCATGTCGCCTCCTCTTGTTTGTTGCGGGCGAAGCTCCGGTAGATCTCCGCCAGCGCCTGCTTCTGGGACTTCGTGAGAGTGGGATCCGACGAGATCGCTTCCTCGACTCCGGAACGTG
>CBFDAN010000006.1:0-19355 GCA_965602815.1 uncultured bacterium | reverse complement strand
CAGTATCTCCTTACCGACCTCCGTTCTCCACTCGTGTCTGCCCTTGGGGGCATCCTGGTCCGGTTCAACGGCATCGTTGATCTGCGCCACGACGGCGTCGGGGTCGTCACTCGACCAGCGGATCATGAGCCAGATCGCGACGCAGAGAAGGCCGAGCAGCACAAACCCTTCCCACGCACTCAGCCAACCGTTGGCGAGGAATGCGGTCAGCACCGCGACCGCCGCAAACATCAGCGCACCTTCCCGTCTGATGATTTGCCGCCGAGCGATGATCGGGGTGATCAGCGCGGCCGACCCGAGGACGAGCGTCAGGTTCGACGTATTGGAGCTGATGACATTGGCCACGGCGAGATCAAGCTCACCCTCCAGGGCGGCAATCGCAGAGACCACAAACTCCGGCACGGATGTGCCGAACCCGACGATGACGGCACCGATCAGGACCACCGACACGCCGAAGGCGCGTGAGATCCGCACCGCGGACTTCACGAGTCGATCCGCTGCGTAGATGAGGGCAACGAGACCCACGATGATTCTTATGACGTCGAGGAGCAACAGACCCTTTCGGACAAGCAGTGGGATGGTACCCGGCCGCGGCGGAGGGGAACCGACCTGACACCGCTAGCCTCCGCTGACGCATGGACGAAGACACCGAACCGCTTCACCGAACTTGGATTCACACCGATGGGCCGCTCCAGCGACGCTTCGTGCGTCCCGCACTCTCGTTCATGCAGACCGAAGCGTCGGGGGCCGTCGTGCTGCTTCTCGCAACGGTCGCCGCCCTCATATGGGCGAACTCAGCCTGGGGCGACTCGTATTTTGAGTTCTGGGAAACCCACATCACGATCTCGATCGGCGGCTTCCACTTCGACGAATCGCTGAAGCATTTCGTCAATGACGGCCTCATGGCGATCTTCTTCTTCGTCGTCGGCCTCGAGATCAAGCGCGAGTTGGTCGTCGGCGAGCTGAACACGGTCAAGAAGGCGTCCCTCCCTGCGATGGCCGCGCTCGGAGGAATGATCGTCCCGGCCTTCATCTACGTGGCGTTCGTGTGGTCGAGCGGCCCGGCCGATGCACTTTCGGGATGGGGAATCCCCATGGCGACCGACATTGCCTTCTCCGTCGGAGTGATCGCACTGCTCGGCAGCCGCGTCCCGGTCGGAGCGAAACTGTTCCTGCTCGCTCTGGCGATCGTTGACGACATCGGCGCGATCGTCGTCATCGCAATCTTCTACACGTCGGACCTCTCGTTCATTTGGATGGCCGTGGCCGTCGTGACGTTGCTGGTCATCATCTTTGCCCGACAGGCCGGTATCCGCGCCGGGATCATCTATCTCCCGCTCGCGCTCATCGCTTGGTTTGCGTTCCTCGAGTCGGGTGTTCATGCAACGATTGCCGGCGTGATCCTCGGCTTGCTCGTCCCCGCCCGTGCGTACTACAGCGATTCGGATTTCCGGAGAAGAGCCGGCTGGATTCTGGTGCGCTTCGACCGAGATCAGGCGTCCCCACAAGCTCACGCCCGGCTCGACCAGGACGCGATGGCGCTCGCGGCAATCGCCAGGGAGTCCGTATCGCCGCTCGAGCGATGGGAACATGCGCTCCACCCGTGGTCGTCCTTCCTCATCGTGCCACTTTTCGCGCTGGCGAACGCCGGGGTGCGCTTCGTCGGGGTCGACATCGTTGAGGCGGTGCTCAGTCCGATCGCTCTCGGAGTCTCTGTGGGTCTCGCGGTTGGCAAGCCCCTTGGCGTCGCGCTCGCGTGCTGGCTCGCGCTGAAGCTCAACGTGGGACAGCTCCCGCGCCACACCACGTTCGGTCACATTGTCGGTCTTGGCTTCCTTGCCGGAATCGGGTTCACCGTCTCGCTGTTCATCTCCGAACTCGCGTTCCGATCCAGTGCCGATGCCCACCTGTTCACCGACGAAGCCAAGATCGGGATCTTCATCGGCTCGATCCTCGCGGGTGTCGTCGGGTTCACGTACTTGCGCATCTACAAGCCGAAATCGGCAAAGAGGTAGACACCGGCAGTCGGGAACAGACCGAGCCGTCGCACCGTTGAGCAACGAGAGCGCATCCCGGGGGGATTCGTAATGGACGACCAGCCGAAACCACTCGCTGTCGCATGGTCGATAGCCCGAGCGCGGCGCACCCGACGGCCCAAGCCGACGGGCGACGGTGTCGTCCATTCGGACGACTTCGCGCGGGTTCTCTCTCGGCTCCAGTCGGAAGGGATAGAGGTGCTCCCGTCGGAGCGGAGAGTGCTTGCTCGCTTCCGGTTTCGAATGGAGGAGGTCGATCCCGACGCGCTTTCCGTGGATGGAGCTCTCGCGTTCTGGCTCAACCTCTACAACGCCGGAGCACTGGCGCTCGCCGCCGACACGCTCTCTGCAGGTGAGAACACAGTTCTCCGGGTCCCAGGGGCGTTTGACGCACCGTGGGCAATGGTGGGTGGGGAGTCGCTCTCGCTGAACGACATCGAGCACGGCAAGATCCGCCGCTTTCGAGATCCGAGGATTCACGCCGCGCTCGTGTGTGGCTCGGTCTCGTGTCCGACCCTGCGCTACGAGCCGTTCGGCGACACTCTCGAATCCCAACTCGACAGCCAGATGCGGTCGTTCCTCACCGGCGGCGGTGCACTCATAGAGCGAGACTCCGGCACGCTTCAGCTGTCACGAGTATTCCTCTGGTACGGCGGGGATTTCGTCCGCCCTGCACGTATGCCCACGTGGATCCCGGCTCGAAGACGGGACCTCGCACGAGCGATCGCACAATGGTTGCCCAACGAGGATGCCAACTGGGTGATCGCCTCTTCACCAGAGGTCGAGTACGCGACCTACGACTGGGGACTGGCCTGTTCAATCGCCTGACGGCGTGTTCCGAACAGCAGGGCGCCCACCGCCATGACCGCCGCGGCGATGTCGAATGGCAGCACGCGGCGCATCAGCACCGACGCGTCGACGACCCACTCCCCGCTCGGGCCGAAGCCGACAGCGTCCAGGTACCACCAGATCGACCAGATGCAGATCACCGCAAGGATCGAACCCGCCACAACCGCTGCGGGGAGCCGCCACGCCCGGTAGACACCAACAACAAGCGCCGCACCAGCCCAGGCGATGTCGAGCGCCGAGAGCAACTGGAGGAATTGCAGCGACGCCGGATACCTCAGCGCGGCGGACGAGGCGAGCGCGACGAGACCGACCATGCCGGTCACCAGGAACACCACCGATACGCCGGACGCGATCGCCCGCCAGAACGACGTCCAGGGCCGTCCGAGAAACCAGTCGGCCCCGGCGAACGGGGCGAGCCGTAGCGAGGCGGCGAGGCCAAGGAGCACAAGAACGGTGAGATGCACGATCACGAGGGTGAAGGGCGGCGCCGACCAGGAGATGAGCAGGAGCGGAAGCGAAGCGACCAGTCCGAATCCCAGAAACGGCACGGTGGCCAGGACAGCCCGTTCCATGGGGGCGTCGTGCGCGACGGCGGGTTTAGTCATGAGGAGGCGGCTCGATGACCGGCGTGCGCCGTCGCAATTCGTTTCTCCGCGAGCGCTGCGTACGCGGCGTCGGTCTCGTATCCGACGTAGTGACGCCCGGATTGGACCGCGGCGATCGCCGTGGATCCGGAGCCAAGGAACGGGTCGAGGATGAGATCACCGGCAAACGTGTACAACTCGATGAGCCGGCGCGGCAGTTCGGTTGGGAACGGGGCGGGGTGACCTACTCGGCGAGCCGACTCGGGGAGGATGTCCCACACGGACATCGTCGCTTCGAGAAAACCCTCTTTGGAGATCGTGTCTTCCCCCGAGCGCTCGCGCCGGAATGAAGCCTTCGAGGCGACGAGGACGTATTCGTGGACATCACGCAGGGTCGGGTTCTTCGCCGACTGCCACGATCCCCACGCCGTTGATCCACCGGCGGCCTTCGCCTTCCTCCAGATGATCTCTCCGCGGAGGAGAAAGCCCACTTCTGACAGCAACACGCCAACGAGATGGTTCAGCGGCAGATAGGGCTTGCGGCCGAGGTTGGCCACGTTAACCGCAACCCGACCGCCCGGTTCGATCACGCGATACGTTTCCGTGAAGACACGGCGGAGCAGATCGAGATAGTCGTCGAGGGCGAGATCGTCGTCGTAGTCCTTGCCGACGTTGTACGGCGGCGATGTCACCATCAGAGCGACGCAGTCGTCTGGGAGTTGACTCATCGACTCGGACGATTGCACGAAGACGCGATCGAGCACGTTGGCCGGTGCGTCGCGCACTTCTCCCACGACACCCTCGATCGGGGTTCGCACCATACGCCTGGCGTAGTACGCCGAAGAGTCGTGGCTCTCCCGCTTGCCCGCGCCGAAGCTGGCTGTGCTTGTCGCCAATCGCTTTGCCTCCTGGCCACAACGGTAGTTGTGGACCGGTCCGGTGACGCGGACCCTCGTGCGCTCTGCTACTCGGCGACCCGGGTGTAGCTCCCCAGAACCCAGAGATCTGCGCAGGTCGCTGGAGGCGGATCGATCACCCGGGCGAGGCCCTCCGGCCCCGGGTCATGGATGAGGTCGACGAAGAACCGGTATGACCAGGCTTCGTCCGATGGGCGAGACTCGATGCGTGTCAGGTTTGCACCGCGGAGACCGAGTTCCGCGAGAACAAGGGCCAGAGCACCCGGCGTGTGTGACGTCGTGAAGAGGATGGTGGTCTTGTCGTCGTCCGGGTCGACCTGCGGCTCTCCGGGAGCAAGAACCACGAATCGTGTGGTGTTGTGTGCTCGATCCATTACCTCGCTCAACAGGATGTCGAGACCATGGATCTCGGCCGATGCAGGCGGGGCGAGCGCGGCAATCGCTGGGTCGCGGAGTTCCGCGACCTCTCGGACGGCGCCGGCCGTGTCTGGACGAGCAACCACTTCGACGCCCATCTCGAGCAAGTGGCGTTCGGCCTGTGCAAGCGCCTGCGGGTGGGATCGCACTTCGGTGAGATGCTCAGCCGAAGCCCCTGGAATCCCGAGGATTGCGTGGCGCACTTCCACGAGGTGTTCTGCGACGATCGCGAACGGCTGGTGGCCGTTGCCGCCCGGGAGACGATCGAGCACCGGAAGCACCGACCCGGTGGTCGAGTTTTCGACCGGAACGACCAGCCGGTCGATGGTTCCTTCCTCGAGCGCTGTGAACGCCGCAGCGAACCCGATCAGCCCGATGGGTTCACCGTCGGCGAACAGTTCGCCGACGGCCCGGTGACTGTACGAACCCGGCTCACCCTGATATCCAATACGCATGGCGTGACGATAGGCCTGCCACGTCCTACCAACGCGCGTGGACGTGTTCCGCAATCGTCCGCTCGTACACCTCGAGCACCGCTGCCATCGTCGCGGCGTCGAGCCAGGGGAGGTCGGAAGCCGCAGCGTTGGCAACAGCTTGATCTGCGTTCTTCGCCCCAGGGATCGTCGTCGAGACGGCCTCGTGCATCAGGATCCACTTGAGCGCCATCTGCGCCATCGTCGCCCCGTCAGGCACGAGTCCAGCCAGCTCGGCAACGGCATCAAGTCCTGTGCCATACGGCACCCCGGCGAACGTCTCGCCGACGTCAAATGCCTCACCGTTGCGGTTGTAGCTGCGGTGATCGTCGGCCGAGAACGTTGAATCGGCCGTCATCTTCCCGGTCAGCAGTCCACTCGCGAGCGGGACTCGCACGATCACACCAACGTCGGCCTGCGTGGCGAGTTCGAAGAACCGATCTGCCGGTCGCTGCCGGAACATGTTGAAGACGATCTGCACCGTCTCCACACCCTGGTACTCGATCGCCTTCGTCGCCTCCTCGACCCTTTCGACGCTGACGCCGTAGTGGCGGATCTTTCCCTTCCTCTTCAGGGCATCAAGTTCGCCGAAGAGTTCGGGCCGGTAGTAGACGTCGGTCGGCGGGCAGTGCAGTTGCACGAGATCGAGAGCGTCCGTCCCGAGATTCATCAAGCTGCGATCGATGAATCGCTCGATGTTCTCGCCGGTGTACCCGTCGGCCGTGTGCGGGCTAAGCCGCCTTCCCGCCTTGGTGGCAACGACGAGGTTGTCGCCTGGCCGCTCGCGTAGGAGCCGGGCCACGAATCGCTCGCTGCGCCCATCGCCGTAGACATCGGCCGTGTCGATGAAGTTGACACCGGCGTCGACCGCAGCGTGAAGGGCCGCCATGGCCGTGGTGTCGTCGACGTCCCCCCAGTCTGCGCCGATTGCCCAGGCTCCGAACCCGATCTCGGAGACGTCGTACCCGGTGCTGCCAAGTGGTCGATAGTGCATTGTGTGGACTCCGTCGGTGGGTGGATAGGGCGGGTAATCGTACCGACGCTGACGAGACACAAGACCCGAGACCCGCAGCGGGCCTCATTGTCGAGATTCTGGCTCCCGGAGCCCCTCTGCGACCGGACTTCCGTCCGGCCGCGTCTCCCCCACCTCGTGGGAGAGACAAGAACCTCAGCTGTCGGGCTCCGTGCCCAGCACCCTCAGCACCGCTTCCGAGGTCACCGTTGCGGTCACCGCGGGATCGTCCGTATCCATCGCCAGGTCTCCGGCCGCGAGGAGGAGTCCTTCGACAAGAACGGCGTACACACGCGGATCAATCGATTTGTCGAGCGATCCGTCGGCAGCACCGTCGGCGATGATCGACTCGATCAATGACCTGAACGACGTCACGTGCTGATCAAGGCGCGCTCGGGCCTCAGCGGAAAGTGCGCTGCGGAGGTCCGCAACCGCATGACCATGGCTCGTCGCTGCGACCGTGTGCCGGACCAGGAGGTCCAGCTTCGCCTCGGTATTCGCGGTCGCCTCGAGGAGTTGCGTCAGATGGGCAAACCCAATCGCGTCGTACTCCTCGATTCCTGCGATGACGATCTCCTCCACATCGGTGAAGTGGTTGTACAGCGTCTGCCGGGCGACGTCGGCGCGGTCGGCGATCGCCGTCATCGTCACCGAACCGAGTCCCTGCTCGGAGACGAGCTCGAACGTCGCTTGCATGATCCGGTCCCGCGCGTCGCCCCGGTCCGGGTCGGTTGATGCCATCACGCCCTCCGATAGATGGCGACGGCCATTGGCACGAACACCGCAAGCAGTACAACGATCCAGATGATGGACCACAGAACGGCGTCCCCTGCCGGGATCCCATTGCAGAGGTCTCTGGCCGCGTCACCAACCACGGAGATCGGCTGCCACTTGGCGAATCCCTGGAGCCAGCCCGGCATCTGCTCCGCCGGTGTGAACACCGTGCTTGCGAGCATCAGCGGGAAGAGCCAGAACATGCTGAGCATGCCGACCATCTCGGCGCTCTTCACCTGTGCCGCAATTGCCGCATTCATCCACGAGAACGCATAGCCGACTCCGACGGCGAGGGCGATGGCGCCGATCGCTCCGCCGATCGATGCGAATCGGAAACCGAGTAGGTACCCGACCGCTGCGACCAGCAGTACGCCGACCACATTGCGCAGGGCGTCCGCGATGGTGCGACCCCCAAGGACTGCGAATTGGCTCATCGGCAACGATCGGAGTCGGTCGGTCACTCCTTCGGCAAGGTCCGCGGCAAGTCCCGTGCCCGTCTGTTGGGCGCCCGTGAGGGTCGTGATGACGAAGATGCCGGGCACCAGGTACTGGATGTAGTCGACTCCTGCCCCGGCGGCGATGGCGCCGCCAAAAACCCAGTAGAAGAGCAGGAGGAAGAACACCCCCATGATCACGGCGAACGACAGCATCTCGGGCTGGCGACGGGTCCTAATGAGGTCGCGCCACGTCATGGTGACGGTGTCTTGCACTGCCCAACGGACGCGCTGCCAGACTCCCGGCTCCGGCACGGTCACCGTCTCCACCGCCGTCATCGTTCACCTCCGCTGCTGGTCATCGCAAGGAACACATCGTCGAGGGTCGGCTTTCTCAGTTGGAAGTCTGCAACTCCGATCCCGTCCGCATCGAGAGCCCTGAGAATCGAGAGGCTTTGATGAGCTCCCCCGGTGAGCGGTATCTGGAGTCGAGTCCCTTCGGGATCTGACGTTGCGACTGCCCCGGCTCTGGCCACCGATTCTGCAGCCTGGGGCAGTTCTTCTCTGCCTGCAACGTGCACCTCGAGCACATCGCGCTCGAGATCTCGCTTGAGTTCTGCGCTCGTTCCCGAGGCCTTCATGACGCCTTCATCGATAATCACGATCGAGTCGGAGAGCCGGTCGGCTTCCTCGAGGTACTGGGTGGTCAACACCACGGCCGTCCCCCTGTCGGCAAGGTGGCGAATCTCCCTCCACAGCTCCGACCGTGTGTGGGGGTCGAGGCCGGTCGTCGGCTCATCGAGGAACAGCACCGGGGGCGAAGCGATCAGGCTCGCAACAACATCGAGCCGCCGGCGTTGGCCGCCCGAGTAGGTCTCGGCTACGCGGTCCGCGAAGTCGGTGAGGTCGAATCGGTCGATGAGGTAGTCGACTCGTTTTGCCCGCTCGGCGCTCGGGATCTTGTACAGACGTCCGAAGAGTTCGAGGTTCTCGCGGGCCGTCAGCTTCTCGTCGACCGCGGCGGATTGCCCAGCAAGACCAATGACCCGCCGCACCGCGTCCGGCCTCTTGGCCACGTCGATACCGACGATCGAAGCCGCCCCCGAGTCGATCGCGAGCAGCGTCGTCAGCATCTTGATCGTTGTCGTCTTGCCTGCGCCGTTTGGCCCAAGCAGGCCGGTCACCTCACCAGCCCGTGCATCGAAGCTCAGATCGCGAACCGCGTGTGTGTCCCCAAACGACTTGGAGAGGCCGCGTGCTGCCACGGCGACCGGGCGGGAGCCGCTTTCCGGCTGGTTGGTTGCTCTGTCCATCATGCTTCTCAATCCTGTTGCGAGATAGACACTATATCACATTGATTAGACAGTTTGTCCAATCTGACTGAATTGTGACCGTCGCTGCCGCGATTCACCGGGTACGCGTCTGCGTCGATGCGTAAGATGCCGCCCATGTCTGGCCCTTCGATCACCTTGAACCCGTCCCGATGACGGTCGAACACCGACTCCTCCCGGAAACGCCGCACCGGAGCCTCGACGACTACGTCGCGGCCGGAGGTGGTTCCGGTCTCGAAGCACTCGACCGCATGGGCCCCACTACCGCAATCGGCGAGATCCGCGCCAGTGGCCTGCGCGGACGTGGAGGCGCCGGCTTCCCGACGGCGATCAAGCTCGGAGGTGTTGCTTCTGCGGTGGCGGATCGCAAGTTTGTCGTCGCCAACGTCTCAGAGGGTGAGCCGGGCACGTTCAAGGACCGCTGGATGCTCCAGAACAATCCGTACTCGCTCCTCGAGGGGATCACGATCGCGGGTATGGCTGTCGGCGCCGAGCAGGCATTCATCGGCATCAAACACAAACACCATGCCGCGATCGACGCTCTCGAACGGGCGGCCGTCGAGATGGTGGATGCCGGCATGATCGGTCAAGTCCAGATCACCATCGTCCGCGGCCCGGACGTGTACCTCTTCGGTGAAGAGAAAGCGATGCTCGAAGTGATTGAGGGTCGCGAGGCGAAGCCTCGCCTCTACCCGCCGTACATGAACGGCCTCTTCGAGGTTCAGGGCTCACCTCTGAACCCAACTTCCGTCAACAACGCAGAGACACTGTCCCATCTGCCGAACATCCTCGCGCGTGGCGCCGACTGGTTCCGCTCCGTCGGAACCGAACAGTCCCCCGGCACCATGATCTTCGCCCTGGGTGGCGACACCACGGTCAACACGGTCGTCGAACTCGCTCTCGGCACGCCGATGCGGGAACTCGTGGAGGTCCACGCCGGCGGCACCCTGTCCGGACGCCCGATCAAGATGATCACCAACGGCGTGGCGAATCGACCAATCCGCGCCGAACATCTGGATGTTCCCCTTTCGTATGAGGGATTGCAGTCGATCGGGAGTGGACTCGGATCCGCCGGATTCACGCTCTACGACGACACGATCTGTGCCGTGCAAGCCATGGGCGCATACGCTGCGTTCAACGCCCGTGGCTCCTGCGGACAATGTGTCCCATGCAAGGTCGGCGCCACCGAACTCGCAGTTCGGCTCATCGCGCTAGCGGAGGGCCGCGGCGGGGCGCAACAGATGGACGAGATCTCCGGTTGGGTGGCGAAGGTCACCGACTGGAACCGTTGCGGCTTGGGTGCCGGCCAGCAGGCTCTCGTCGGTGGCTTCATCGAGGAATACCCAGACGACGTCGCGATGCATCTCGCCGGAGAGGCATGTGAGAGTGACCGGAAGGTCGATGTCCCGGTGATAGCGAGCTGGGACCAGGACACGGGCCGGTTCATCTACTACGAGACGTCGGGGTACGCCGAGGGGTTGGAGATCCCGCTCGACCTCACGGTCTGACCGCCCCCGCCGATACGCGCTCAATACAGCGACTTGCGTAACATGACCGACCCGTCGGAATCACCGCGAAGGACCGGCCACGTGACGACGAATCGCCACCACGATCCAGAAACCTGTGCGCACTGTCAGCGGAATCGGAGCGCCACGACCGGTCTTCATGACCGACCGCCTTGGGTACACGACGCCGTCTTCTACCAGATCTTCCCGGACCGTTTCGCGAAGTCCGAACGTGTTCGCAAGCCCATCAACCTCGAGCCCTGGGACGCGCCTCCGACGTTTCACGGATACAAGGGCGGCGACCTCCTCGGTGTCGCCGAGCACCTCGACTGGCTGGTCGACCTCGGGATCACAGCGATCTACTTCAATCCGGTATTCCGGTCGGCTTCCAACCATCGCTATCACACGCACGACTACTACCGCATCGACCCGATCCTCGGCACCGACGAAGACTTTGACGAATTGCTTGCCGCATGCCACGAACGCGGGATCCGGGTGATCCTCGACGGTGTCTTCAACCACTCGAGTCGCGGTTTCTTCCGGTTCCACGACGTGCTCGAGAACGGAGAACAGTCGCCGTACGTCGGTTGGTTCCACATCAACGGATTCCCGCTCAACCCCTACGACATGGACGAGCCGGCGAACTACGAGGCATGGTGGGGCTTGCGCGCCCTGCCGAAGTTCAACACCGACAACGCCGAAGCCCGCGACTACCTCATGAGGGTTGGCGAGTACTGGGCCGGACGAGGGATCGACGGTTGGCGCCTCGACGTGCCCGAGGAGATCCAAACCGAGGGTTTCTGGGAAGAATTCAGAGAACGAACACGGTCCGTGAATCCCGATCTCTACATCGTCGGCGAGATCTGGTCGGAAGCGAGTGGGTTCGTCAATGACGGTACCCGGTTCGACGGCACGATGAACTACCCGTTCACCACAGCCACGATCGCGTTCACCGTCGGAGACCGTCTCGACACGTCGACGATGATGGAAAACCCCCACTACGACGTCGCCCCCGCCCTCGACGGCTCTGGATATCGTCACAGGATCGAGTGGCTCCTCGGCCACTATCCGGAACCTGCCACGCTCGCCAACTTGAACCTGCTCGACTCGCACGACACAGCCCGCATCTTGTCGATTGCCTCCGGCGATGAAGACTCGGTTGTGCTCGCCTTGGCGCTCCTCCTCACCTTCCCCGGTGCGCCGAGCATCTACTACGGCTCGGAAATTGGCCTCGAGGGTGGTCTCGATCCCGACTGCCGACGTTCGTTCCCGTGGGACCACGAAGGCCACTGGAACCAGCGTATCCTCCACGCCACGAGAGACCTCGTCGCCCTGCGACACCTACATCCAGCACTTCGCAGCTCCGACTATCGCGTCCTCTGGCCACCGGACGATGGTGGCGGATCGATGATGTTCGCCGTAGAACGTGCCGACGGAGACGACCACCTCCTCGTAATCGTCAACGCGGGACGCGAACGCGAGACGCAGGCGATCACGCGTGAGCAAGTCCCTCTCGAGGCAGCCGATCTCGTATGGGGCGACGGTGCCCTCACGATCGGCGAGAACCAAACATCGATCTCACTGGCCCCACGCTCGGCCGCGATCTGGACCTTGACGAGACAGGTTGCTGAGCCGCCGAGTAGCTGAGTCGCTCCCCCTCCTTCGGGATTCCTCCCCCCTCTACAAAGGGGTGGGGTGTTGTTGTCGCGCGTCATGATTTGTGGTGGGTTGGGGGCGTGGGTTCCATCTCTCTCCAACCGCCTCGGTGGGTCGGATCAGGTGTCGGGAGGTTCGCTTCGGTGGCCGAATTCGGGGCGGATCGTCCATGCGACCAGTGGGGAAGTGGGGCTTTGCGGGTTCAAACCCATGCTGCACGCGTGGGCGGAACACCGGAGCGGCCATCTGCGAACGGCCTAACACCGAGGATCTGGTGGAGGTGCAAACCGCCGTCCTCGAAACCGACGATGCTGCCCGACATGTAGAGCCGCCAAACGCGCGCTCGTCGTTCTCCGACCAGTGCGACGGCGGACTCCCAATTGCCCTCGAGGTTGGCCACCCACTCGCGAAGCGTCCGGGCGTAGTGCTCGCGCAGGTTTTCGACATCGCGGACTTCGAAGCCCGCCTCCTGCATCTTCGCCACGGTCACGCCGACATCGACGAGCTCGCCGTCTGGGAAGACATATCGCGTGGTGAACTTGCGCCGCTTCGGTTTGGAGCCGCCGACGGACGAGATCGCGTGGTTGAGCAGACGCCCACCGGGGCGGAGTAGCGCATGAAGTTGTTCGAAGTACCTCGGAAGCTTCTTGAGACCGACATGCTCGGCCATGCCGATCGACGAGATGCCGTCATATGGCCCGTCGCTGACCTCGCGGTAGTCCTGGTTCCGGATCTCGATTCGGTCGGCGAGACCCGCCTCGTCGACGCGACATCGTGCCTCGAGCACCTGCTCCTCACTGATCGTCACTCCCACGACGTCCACGGCGTAGTGACTGGCGGCATAGATAGCCATCGAACCCCATCCGCAACCGACATCAAGCAGTCGCGGCCGCCTGCCGCGGATCGCTTCACTCATGTCGGGTTCGCCGAGGCCGAGTTTGCTGCATATCAGGTCGTGTTTGGCGTCTTGGGCCTCTTCCAGCGTGGCCTCTGATGAAACGAAGCGGCCGCACGAGTAGGTCATCGTGGGTCCAAGGACCAGCTCGTAGAACTGGTTGCCGACGTCGTAGTGATGACCGACCGCCTGCCGGTCGCGCCCGATGGAATGTCGAATTCCACGAGGAAGGATCTCCTCCGGCGGGCGCGGCGGCGGAGAACCGCTCAGAATGCCAAGTTCCCGCGCGGCGGAAACAAGGCTCGGTACCCAGGAGACTGGGTTTGCCTCGTTGCTTCGTCCGGCCCGTTTGAGCGCCTTGAGCGCGTCGGGAAGTGATCCCTCGACGTCGACCTCCCCCGTCACGAATGCGCGGCCGAGGCCGAGCTCGCCAGGTGCCCACAGCAGATGGCGGATCGCCTCGGGAGAGTTCACCCTGACCGCACCCGGCCCGTCATCTGTGCCGATCGTGGTCTCATCCCAGAGCTCGATCCGGACGGGCGGCGGCCCTCCCAGCATCAACCGGAACGTCGGTTCCAATAGCTCAGCTGCTGATTTGGCCTTCGCTTGTGAAGCCACGGCCGCTCCCCGAATCGCGGATTCCCTATTCCGGCACGTCTTGCTCTGGTAGTAATTGTCGCGTATTTCGTCGGTCATTGTCATGACACGACTCGCGGGAATGGTCCGCCGCAGCAGGCATCGCGGGATCAACCGATCGCTACGGGAGCACCGACTCGTAGATCGCTTCGTACTCCTTCGCACGGGCACTCCATGACCAGTCGTGGGTCATGCCGTTCGTCTGGATTCTGTTCCACACGCCCGGCATCGCCAGCCGGTATCTCATAGCGCGGCGGATAGTCTTCGTCAGCGACGGGTGAACGAACGAGCGGAACACGAAGCCTGTACCACTTGTGGGGTCCTCGTCGATGTCGAACACCGTGTCCTCGAGACCACCCGTGAAGTGTGCAATCGGCGGTGTCCCGTAGCACATTGCATAGATCTGCCCGAGACCGCACGGTTCGTACTGGGACGGCATGAGGTAGGCGTCGGAGCCGGCGAAGATCAGCCGGGACGCAGGCTCGTCGAACGGTACATGCACAACGGCCTTGGGATAACGCTCCGCCCATGAGTCGACGAGCGAATCCAGGTCGCCATTGCCCATGAAGATGAATCGGGTGCCCTCGTCGACCAGCGTTGCAAGGTCGTACTCGATGAGGCCAAGGCCCTTCTGACCCGACATTCGTCCGACATTTCCGAGCACGAATCCGTCTTCGATGCCGTAGGTATTCAGCAGTGCTGCACGAGACGCCGAACGGCCGGTCAGATCGGCCGCGGAGAACGGCTTCGGCAGCATCGGGTCCGTCTTCGGATCCCAATCGGTGGTGTCGATGCCGTTGACCACCCCGAGGATCGGCCGGAACAGCCCGCGAATGATCCCACCCAGACCAAAGGACAGTGCATCAACGTTCAGCTCACGGGCATGGCCCGGACTCACGGTCGTCGCCTGGGTCGCACCCACGATGCCGGCCTTGAGAAAGTTTGCCTCGCCGAACCACTCAAGGTCGCCACCCATCACCGATGCCTTCGGACCGAGACCGAGGATCTCGACACTCGGCCCGAGCGGCCCGATCATCGGGTACGACGCGTTGTGAATCGTGAAGACCGTCGGGACCGCGGTCGTGAGCGCGATCGCCCCGACGTGCCCGTCGTGCAGATGAACAAGATCGAACTCGTCGGCAAGCTCGGAGACTGCGACCGAGAACCGGGCGAATCGCTCCCAGTTGTCGTCGTAGGAAGATGACGGGTCGGGCCCATACACGCCCGGCCGATCGAACGCCTCGTCGAGCCAGAAGAGGATGTCGACATCCCCATCACGATGCCGCCGCCAGGGGCGCCCCGCAACCTTGCGGCCCGGCGTGTCCGCATCCTGGTAGGCGGGGACGGCGACCGTGACCTCGTGGTCAACCGCCACGGCGTGGGCGAGACCTGCAACAGCGTTCCCCAATCCACCAGTTCGGACGAACGGTGCAAACTCAGCAGAAGCAAACAGGATCCTCATGAACGGGAGAGTACCGTCCGAATCGAGGCCCGTCCTTGCTGTGTGGCATGGCCGGCGGCTTGCGGGTGGTAGCTGGCAGCTCAACGACCGACGAATACGGCTCGAAGTGGGTTGAGCTCACCGCTGCTGCCGCGATTGGGGCGCTCCCGATCGTGATCACGTTCCTGATCGCGCAGAAGGCCATTGTGTCCGGCCTCACACAAGGTTCGGTCAAGGGATCGTCGGACCTACCCAAGCCAGACCCAGACCACCCAGAGCGCGACCATTGCCAGGCCGGCAGCAAACTGGAGCCCTGAAGCCAGGAGCATCGATTTCAACGTCGCCCACGTGGCCGCCAGCGCACCCTGGAAGTCGCGTTCACGAGCGAGCGTCACAAGGAGGATCCCCACCACGAAGCCGAGGGGAGCTCCGATGACCGGCACGATGAAGAACCCGCCCACGGCGCACGCGATCGCCACCAGCTGTCCCCACCAGGGCACGCCGATCGACGCGGCCTTGCGTTGTGGCAGGTAGATGCCGCTCGTCGTTCCCGCGGCCGCCAGGATTGTGATGATCGCCATGGCGATCCATCCACCTAGGCCGAAGCCGCCGAAGAGGCCGTACACCAACGCCGCCGCCCAGATGAGCCACAAACCGGGCAGGATCGGCAGCACCGTTCCCGCGACGCCGATGACCATGACGATGGCGACGAGGACAACGAGCGGGGTGTCGGAACTCACCCGTCAGACCGGATGCTCTCCTCGAGGAGCACCGCGATGTCCTTCACCACAACCGTCTCCTCCACCCCCAGATCGCGGACGCCGTCGTCGATCATCACGAAGCAGAAGGGGCAGCCGGTTGCCACAACATCGGTACCGCAGGCGACGGCCTCCTCGGTCCGCTCGATGTTGACCTTCTTGCCGGTGCCCTCCTCGTACCACATCTTCCCGCCGCCGGCCCCGCAACAGAATGCGTTGCTCTTGTTGCGCGGCATTTCAACCAGGTCCCCGACATCGTCGACCACCTCGCGTGGCGGTGCGTAGCCGTCGTTGTAGCGGCCCAGGTAACACGGATCGTGGAACGTCACACTCTGGTCGCTCGACACCGGCGTGATCTTCCCTTCGTCGACGAGACGCATGAGCAATTCCGAGTGATGGATCGTCTCGTAGTCCCCACCGAACTGGGGGTATTCATTCTTCAGCGTGTTGAAGCAATGGGGACACTGGGTGACGATCTTGGTGACACCAAGGTCGTTCAGCGTCTCGATGTTCTGCAGCGCCAGACCCTGGAACACGTACTCGTTGCCGGTGCGGCGAGCGGGATCCCCGGTGCACAGTTCGTTCTTCCCGAGGATCGCGAAGTCCACCCCGGCGTTGTGCAAGAGCTTCGCGGTCGAGATCGTCACCTTCCGGTTCCGGTCATCGAACGACCCCGCACACCCGACCCAGTAGAGGTACTCGGCCTTCACCCCCGGTTCTCCGAGGACCTTGACGTCGAAGTCCAACTCCTTCACCCATTCACCTCGGGTCGTCTGGTCCATGCCGTAGATATTCGAGGAGTTCTCGAGGCTCACATAGGCCTTGCCGAGCTCAGACGGGAACTCCGCTTCCATGAGCGACAGGTACCGGCGCATGTCGAGGATCTTGTCCACGATCTCGAGTCCGGCAGGGCATGCCTGATCGCAGGCCCGGCACGTGGTGCACGCCCAGAGTTCCTCCGCTGTGATCCGCTCGAAGACGAGGTCGGAAGACACGGTGAGGTCCGCCTCGACGCTCACCGGCGGCGACACCGGGTCTGCGGCGGTCTGGGCGGCGACCTGCCCCAGCTTGAGCACGATCTCTCGAGGGTCGAGCGCTTTACCCGTCTGGTTCGCCGGACACACGTCGGTGCAGCGTCCACAGATCGTGCATGCGTCCGTGTCGAACAGTTGCTTCCACGTGAATTCGCCGACACGGGAAGCGCCGATCGTCTCGATGTCGGTCGCCTCCATGAGATTCGGGACCGGACTCATGGCGCCCTTCGGCCGGCTCCGCGGCGAAAGGGCGAGGTTGGTCGGTGACGTCACGGCGTGGCGGAGTTTGGTCGTCGGGAGTACAACCAGGAAGACGACAAACGCCACGGCGTGGCTGATCCAGAAGGCCTGGTGCCAGCCGGAGGCGGTCTCGAACGGCACGAGATACGACAGCGGGTAGCCGACGAACGACCACACCTCGAACGACGGACGGCCGGCGAGCGAAATCCGGGCGGCTTCAGTGAGCAGGCCGGACACACCGATTAAGGCAAGCACAATCAAGATCCAGGCGTCCTCGGGCCGGGTCTTCGTCCTGAGGCGCCACGGCTTCTGCCCGTACCGGCGGATCACGGCCCAGACGATGCCGATCAGGAACACAATCGCGGCGAAGTCGAGGACCGCCGAGTACCCCTCGTAGAACCATCCGTGAAGGAACTTCATGCTGGCGGGAAGCAGATGGTCGATCTCGAGTGTGATCGTGCCGAGCAGCAGCACGATGAATCCCCAGTAGATCATCGAATGCATGAGCCCGGCCTGGCGATCTTCGAGAACGGTGCGCATCAGCACCGCATCGCGCAGGCGGATCATGCGCTGTTTCCACATCCCCGAGCGGGTTTCCCAGGTGCCTCGCTCCCAGTTGCTCGCCCGCTGAGCGAAGAGGTAGAACATCACAGCGAGGAACGTGGCGATCGTGACGTAGAAGAGGGCAACGATCAGCGCAGGGATATTTCCGAAGACCACGCGACCGATTGCGAATTCCGGCTCCTCAGGCAGCGATCCCAGCCACCAGAAGATGAGCGTCCCGACGACCGAGAGCCCGGCGAGGACGGCGAGCACAGCGCTCGGTTTGACCTTCCACCCCGTCCGCTGCTTGTCGCTCTCCGGCGGCGTCTCGGTCGTGGTCAACACATGCCTCCTGTGTGTCGAGGAGGAGTGTAGAGAATGCAACCGGGGGCCCGGTCACAGGCCCCCGATCCATAACCAATCGGTTCCGATCTAGACGCCCTGTGACCAGTAGGTCACGAGCATCTTCATGTAATTGGCGCGAACGAACGCATCCGGGTTCGGTGCCGTTCCGATGCACATCGACCCCTGCATCTGGCGCACCGACGTGTACTCGTTCTCTCCGAGCCACGCTTGCATCTCGTCGATGATCACGCTGATCTGTCCCGCACCCTTCTTCAGCAGCGCGGACGCCATCATGACCGCCTTTGACCCGACGAGCAGTGACTTGAGCGCGTCCTCGGAGGTGTGAACACCCGAGGTGATGGCAAGATCGGCGTCGACGTGACCACACAGGAGGCCGATCCATCTCAGCGGCAGCGTGAGCGCCACTGACGTAGAGAGGTTCACCTTCGGCACGATCTCGAGACTCTCGAGATCGATATCCGGCTGGTAGAACCGATTGAACAGCACAAGGGCATCGGCCCCGGCTTCCGCCAGCCGTACCGCCATGTTCGGCGTCGAAGAGAAGTACGGGCCGACCTTGACCGCGAGCGGGATCGACACCTGCTGGCGCACCTCCCACACAAGATCGAGATACTGATCCTCGATCTCAGGCCCGGTTGTTTCCGGGTTCGTCGGGATGAGGTAGACGTTCAACTCCAGCGCATCCGCGCCTGCCTCCTGGATCCTCTTGGCGTAGTTGACCCAGCCACCGTTTGTCGTCCCGTTGAGCGAGCCGATGACCGGAACTGACAAGGCCTCCTTGGCCTGCGTCACGTGGCGCAGATAGGACTCGGTTCGCGTGGCGTAGTCGTCGAACTCCGGGAAATACCCAGACAACGCTTCAGCGAATGTTCCGGCACCCTGCTCCATCAGGCGCTGCATCTCCATCGCTTCGTGCTCGATCTGCTCCTCGAACACGGACGGCAAGACAACGGCAGCAACCCCCGCTTCTTCGAGTTCACGAAGCGAATCGAGGCGCGCCGTCATCGGCGACGCAGAGGCGACGATCGGGTTCTTCAGATCGAAGCCCAGATACGTCGTCGAGAGATCGACGCTCATTCCTCTTCCTCCTCTTCCTCGGCACTCACCCGATCGATCTTGGTGAAGTCCTGGTACAGCGACCACCGGTCATCGACGTCCTGCTGGGCCATGTTCATCAACTCGGTGTAGTGCTCGGGATTCACCCGCTTGAGCACCGCGTATCTGGCCTCCTTCGAGATGACATCGATGAGCGGCTTGGACGGCGGCCGGCCATCGAGGCGGAACGGCTGCTTGTTCTCGTCAACGAGCCGCGGGTCGTACCGGTAGAGCGGCCAATATCCGGCCTCCACCAGGTCCTTCTGGTGACTCATCGACGTCGCCATGTCGATCCCGTGTGCAATACACGTGGAGTAGGCGATGACCAGCGACGGCCCCGGGAACGCTTCGGCCTCGGC
>CBFDAN010000005.1:0-20013 GCA_965602815.1 uncultured bacterium | reverse complement strand
ACAAGCCCGACAACGCGGAATGGTCGTAAGCGAATAGCTGACAAGACACGAGACACAAGACACGAGACACGAGACCCGAACCGCCCCCCGTATGGGCAGGAATTGGCCTGTGGCCGCAGCTGGGTCGCGTGGGAACCCGCACCGCAAGACACGGCCCGCCGACAGTCTCGGCCCGAATCTCGGTACTTACTACTTGCTACTTCCTACTTGCCGCTTCCCCCCTCCGATTCCTCCCCTTCAGGGGGAGGTGGCAGCGGCGAGGCTGGTGACGGAGGGGGTCAGACAGTTCCGCGACGCGCGAGAGCTTGAAGGTTGCGGAGGGGGTCAGATGGCTTCACGACTCACCAACCACCGAATCCGATCACCGCAGCGACGGCGGCAGGGGGCGGCCTGGGAGCCGACACACGACGATGAGCCTCGCCGCGAGTCTCGGAGCTGGTAGCTTGCAAGCTCGTTCTCGAATCCGGTGCCTGGCGACTCCCCACCAACCCCTATTCGCCCGTGTTCAGATTCCCTACCGTGTCGTTCATGACGCGCGCGAAGAACAGAGATGGGTTCGAGGAATCAAGAGAATCGGCGGCCGGGGGCCGTGCTCAGCCGCGGCCGGCGTTCGGCTTGCGGCCGTGGTTCGCCTTGCTGCGGCGTGCGCGGAGCTTGCGTCGCTTTGCCTTTGCCATAGTGAGCAGGAGCGTACCAGGCGGCGGCTCGTACCGGCCGAGGATGCCGGTCGTGATTGCTGCGGTCTCCTGGCGTTCACCTCCAGTGACGGTGGCGACGTCGTTTGTGGATCGGGTGGCCGGGATGCGTCGAAGTGGAATCAACGGATTACTTCTGCGATCTTCATCGGTGCACGCGGCCGGGCTTCCGAATCCGCTGCGGATTGTCCACGTCGACGCCGAGGGCACCGTTCTTCATCAGGACGTGCTCACGCCTGGGCGGCGGGTATCGGCGCGAGGCACGTGGATTCTGGAGTTGCCGATCAGCGTGCGGGGACCGGATACCGGCGCGAAGCTCACCGTTCTGCCATCCTCGCGGTCATGACCGGCCGCCTCGTGATTTGCGCAACCCCGATTGGCAACCTGGACGACGCCTCTCCACGTCTTCGGGAAACGCTCGCGGGCGCCGACGTGGTGTTCGCAGAAGACACGCGTCGGACGGGCAAGCTACTGGACCGCCTGGGCGTCGAGGCAGAACTGAGATCGTTCTTCCTCGGCAACGAACAGAAGCGGTCGATCGAGCTCCGTTCGCGACTCGAGCGGGGTGAGACGATCGCGCTCGTGAGCGATGCCGGAATGCCCGCGGTCTCGGATCCCGGTGTGGCGGCGGTCCGGGCTGCGCGGTCCGTCGACGCTGTCATCTCGGTCATCCCGGGGCCGAGTGCCGCTACCGCGGCGATCGCCGTCGCCGGCCTTGGAGGCGATCGTTTCGTCTTCGAAGGTTTTCTACCGAGAAGCGGGGAAGACCGCCGTCGCCGCATCGAGACCGTCGCGAACGACGATCGGCCGGTCGTTCTGTTCTCGGCACCGAGCCGGGTGGTGAAGGACCTGGCCGAACTCGCATCAGAGGCCGGTCCAGAACGGATCGTGGTCGTGGCCCGGGAGTTGACGAAGCTTCACGAAGAGATCTGGGCTGGAAGCCTCGAAGATGCGATTGCCCGCTGGACCGACGAAGTATCGCCACGTGGCGAGTTCACGTTGGTGATGGAACCACGGGCCGAGGAGCCCCCGGACATTTCGGCTGCGCTGCTCCTGGTCGAGGGGCGTATCACAGCCGGGAAGCGGCTCTCCAATGCAGTCCGGGACGTCGCGGACGAAACGGGTGTTTCGCGTCGCGCGCTCTATGAAGCGGCGCTCGAGTCGCGTGCTGCTAGTCGGCGGTCAGCGATCGGCGGCAATCCCCGCACACCCCGCGACCCTTGAACGCGGCAACCCCTTCGGCGGAACCGCAGAACACACAAGTGGCTTCGAGCTTCCGGATCACGATCGCGTCGTTCTCGACGCCGATCTCGAGTTCGTCTCCCTCGTGGATGTTGAAGAGACGGCGTGTCTCAGCCGGCACAACAATCCGGCCGAGGTCGTCAATCTTGCGAACCATCACGGTATCCAACGGTGAACCTCCATCAGCAGGCGGAGCTGATCAGTTTTCCTCGTGTGATTGTACCGGCCGACTCGGACCCATCGTCCGGCGTCGCCACACGCCAGATCGAGGCACACCGCTACCATCGCTGCACCGTGACTGAAGCCGATCAACCCAAGAACGTCCTTGTTGCCGTTGCGTGGCCGTATGCCAGCGGCTCACGCCATCTCGGCCACCTCGGCGGCGCCTATCTCCCCCCCGACGTGTTCGCCCGCTACCAGCGCGCAATCGGCAACCGCGTCCTCATGGTTTCCGGCAGCGACGTACACGGCACGCCGATCACCGTGCGCGCCGATGAGGAAGGCGTCAGCCCGGCCGAAATCGTTGAGCGCTATCACAGCGAAATCGCACAGAACTGGATCGACCTCGGCTTCACCTACGACCTGTACACAACCACCGGGACGGACACCCACCGTGAGGTCGCACAGGACTTCTTCATGCGGCTTCTCGACAACGGATATCTCTATCGCAAGACGACCGAGCAGTTCTTTGACGAAGAGGTGGGGCGATTCCTCCCTGATCGTTATGTGGAGGGAACTTGTCCCCATTGCGGCTACGCCGACGCTCGAGGAGACCAATGCGACAACTGCGGCCGGACGCTCGATCCGGTTGACCTCGTTGATCCTCGCTCCAAGCTGTCCTCAACCACCCCGGTGCTCAGGGAGACTGAGCATTTCTACTGGAAACTCTCCGATTTCCAGGAGCCGCTCGTCGACTGGCTGCGGACGCGCGAGGGCTGGCGGCCGCATGTTGTGAACTTCGCCATCGGTATGGTCGATGATGGCCTCCACGATCGGGCGTTCACCCGAGACCTCGAGTGGGGCATTCCGCTGCCGATCGACGACCTGGGGGACGGCAAGTCGATCTACGTCTGGTGGGAAGCCGTCATGGGGTACCTCTCGGCTGCCAAAGAGTGGGCCCGGTTGCGCGGCACACCCGAGGCATGGAAGGACTGGTGGGAGGACCCGGATGCCGAGAGCTACTACTTCATCGGCAAGGACAACATCCCGTTTCACGCCGTCTACTGGCCGGCGCTTCTGATGGGATACGGCGGACTCAACCTGCCGACCGATGTGCCGGCGAACCAGTTCATCACCTTTCGCGGAGAGAAGGGGTCCGCGAGTCGCGGCGTCGGGCGGTCGATCTCCTGGTACATCGACCACTTCGAGCCGGATGCCCTGCGCTACGCGGTCGCGAGCAACTTCCCCGAAACGAACGATACGGACATTTCGGATGACGACATGATTCGTCGGGTCAACGACGAACTTGTTGCGACGTGGGGGAATCTCGTGAACCGCGTCGTGGCGATGGCCGGCCGCTACTTCGACGGGGTTGTCCAGGAAGCCGTTGATACCGACGAGGAGGATGAGGCGCTGGTCGCATCGGTCGATGCAACGCTTGCCGAAGTAGGCCAGCTGATCTCAGAGGTGAAGCTCAGGGCCGGACTCCAGCGAGCAATGGCCGGGGCGCAGACCGTGAATGTCTACCTCAATGATCGTGAGCCGTGGAAGACGGCGAAGACAGACCTCGCCCGCACCGGCACGACGCTCAGCGTCGCGATCGGGGCCATTGCGGGAATCGCGGTAGCGTTGTATCCATACCTGCCGTTCACGACGGTGCGGTTGCTCGAAGCCTGCTCCGTGGAAATCGGAGAGCACGGTCCAGCTTGGGGCCGTCCGTCGATTTCGGCGGGTACGCGGATAGGTGATTTGGGCCCGCTGTACACGAAGATGGAACCCTTCGCCGAAGACGAGTGAGGGATTGATGGTCGCCTGGGTCGACAGTCACTGTCATGTGTTCATGCTCGATAACCCGCTTGCCGCGGTCGATCGAGCTGTCGACAACGGCATCGAGTGGATGCTTGTACCGGGGGTCGACCTCGAGACCAGCCTTCAGGCGCGCCAGATTGCCAGGAGCCGACCGGACCGCGTGCTGTGGGCGGCCGGCCTCCACCCCCACGACGCCCAACGTTGGGACGAGGAACGGTCGAGGATTGCCGCTCTGGCGAGCGAGGCTGCGGCGATCGGTGAGATTGGACTCGACTACTACCGGAATCTGTCCCCGCAGGACGCCCAACGGACCGCGTTCCGCGACCAGGTTCAGCTTGCCGGAGAACTCAACAAGCCCGTGATCGTTCACACACGCGACTCGTTCTCCGACATCTACGAGATTCTCGGCGAGGCGGATCTCGGCGAAAACGCCGTACTCCATTGCTGGACCGGCGGTCCGAGATGGACGAAGCGGTTCCGAGCGCTCGGAGCGACGTTCTCGTTCGCCGGTCCGGTCACCTACACAACAGGGGACACGGTGCGGCGGGGCGCAGCGGAGGCTCCGCCGGAACGCACGCTCGTCGAGACCGACTCGCCGTATCTCGCTCCGGAACCGCACCGGGGCGAACCGAACCGGCCTGAGTGGACGCGCTTCAACAGTGCAATGCTCTCTGAGATTTGGGATATACCCGAAGACGACGTAGCCCGTATGACCGCCGAGAACGCGGCTCGCACCTTCGGGTCGCCACGTGGCTGATCCGGCGCCCCAGGGCAAGGCAGAGGTCCGAGGACTGCTCGACGAATTCGGTCTCCGACCGAACCAGGCCTACGGACAGAACTTCCTCATCGATCCGAACGTGATCCAACGTATCGTCCGGCTCTCGGCCATCGGATCGGAATCGAACGTGGTCGAGATCGGCGGAGGGACGGGGACACTCACAGCAGCGCTCGCCGCTACCGGCGCTCGTGTTGTGGTGTACGAGATCGACGCGGGACTCGTCCGCGTGCTTCGCCACATCGTCGGGGCTCTTCCCAACGTGGAAATCCGCCATGCCGACGCCGGCGACGCCGACCTCGGTAGCGATCTCGGTCCGGGGGAGTGGTCGCTCGTCTCGAACCTTCCCTACAACGTTGGGACCGGGATCGTCCTCGACGCACTACGCGGATCCCCCAGTGTTGGCCGGTTCGTCTTGCTCGTTCAGCGCGAGGTGGCGGAGCGGCTGCTCGCCGGTCCTGGATCGCGTGCGTACGGGATCCCGTCGATCGTCACGTCCTTGCATGCGGACGGTTCGATTGCCTTCTCGGTGGCCCCCACGGTCTTCTACCCAGCCCCTTCGGTTGCCTCGGCAGTCATCGAACTTGACCGGCATTCGGCGCCTGACAACGCGGAGCGGGCGATCAAGATCGCGACTGCCGCCTTCGGACAGCGCAGGAAGATGGTGAGGCGGAGCCTTGCGACGGTAATTCCCAAACCAGCCCTGACTCTGGAGCGCTGCGGTGTCGATCCAACCGCTCGGGCAGAGGATCTGAGTCCGGAAGCCTTCGTCGCGATCGCCGCGGAGGTGGGACGATGAAGGCCAGAGCATATGCAAAAGTGAATCTGGGCCTGCGAGTGCTTTCTCCTGACTCCGACGGGATTCACCCGCTGCGCGGACTCTTCCAGACGATCGATTGGTACGACGAGATCACCGTCGAGGACGCAGAGGACGACTCAATCGAGGTGCCGGGCGGTGGCGCACCCGAAGATGAGACCAACCTCGCCTGGCAGGCGATCGATGCTGCGCGCACTGTGGGGCGCACTGCTCATCCGACCCGCCTGGTCGTGTCGAAGCAGATACCGTCCCCGGCCGGCCTCGGCGGCGGGAGTACCGATGCAGCCGCCGCGCTCCATCTCGCGGCGCGCCGCTTCACGGTCTCGTTCGACGACGTGCGCAAGCTCACCGTGGATCTCGGCTCGGATGTGCCGTTCGCTTTCGTGGGGGGAACGGCAATCGTCACTGGGAGAGGTGAATTTGTTACTCCCCGGTCCGACGCGACGGGTTTTGCGCTTGCCATCGTGGTCCCGCCGGTTGTGCTCAACACCTCCGTCGTCTACCGGGCGTGGGACGACCTTGGTGGACCCGAGGGACCCGCGATCGATGCTGGAGCGTTGCCACCCGTGTTACGCGAGTACGTGCCGCTCGCGAACGACCTGTACCCGGCGGCTGTCGCCGTGGCCCCCGAAGTCGACGAGTGGCGTGCCGAACTGGTCCACCGATGGGGCGTGCCGGTCGTCATGACCGGAAGCGGCGCTGCCCTGTTCGCGTATTTCCCAACCCTCGCCGAGGCCGAAGACGCCGCTGCCGCCGTTCCAAAGGAAGCCGTCGCTGCACGGGCCGCGGAACCGGTGCCGGGCGGGCATGTGATACTCGAGTGAAGCCGCCGGTCGCCGGTACGGAGGACGGACGACGGACGGCGGACTACGGGACACGCAGTGTCCCACCCCGTCTAACCTTTGGGGCCACCCCCTGGGGGGTGGTGTAACTGGTAGCACAGGTGGTTTTGGTCCATCCGGTACGGGTTCGAGCCCTGTCCCCCCAGCCATGTCCCTTGGAGGCCCCATGCATCTTGCCGTGATCGTGCTTGCCGCAGGGAAGGGCACGAGGATGAAGTCGGAGCAACCGAAGGTGCTCCACCGCGCCTGCGGTCGGAGTTTGCTTGGGTGGGCACTTGCAGCCGCCGAACCGCTCAACGCGGATGAGACCGTCGTGGTCACTGGGCACGGAGCGGACGATGTTGTGGCCTCGCTGCCCGACGGGGCCGTCGGCGTCGTGCAGGAACCCCAGTTGGGTACCGGTGATGCGGCCCGCGTCGGCTTCGGAGCATGTGGATCGGGTGTCGAGACCGTTCTCGTCATCCTCGGCGACATGCCGCTGCTGCGGCCCGATACGCTCCAGGCGGTCCTGGACACACATCACGCCGAACAGGCGGCGGTAACGCTCCTCACAGCCATCTTCCAGGATCCGACCGGCTACGGGCGCGTCGTGCGCAAGAACGGCCAGGTCGTGGGAATCGTTGAGGAACGTGACGCCGACGCTGAACAACGGGCGATCAGGGAGATGAACGTTTCCGTGTACGCGTTCGACGCGGCAATCCTCGACGACGTTCTGGGCCGGCTGCGGAGCGACAACGAACAAGGCGAGTACTACCTCACCGATGTGATCGGCATTCTTGCGGGGGACGGTCAACGAATCGCCAGCGTTGTGACCGACGAGCGCGAGTGTGTCGGCGTGAACTCCCACGCCGATCTTGCGCTGGTCTCGAGGGTTCTGAGGCACCGGATCAATGAGAGCCTCATGCAGGATGGAGTTGCGATGCTCGATCCGGACCGGGTCTACATCGATTTCGGAGTCGAGGTCGGTGCAGGGGCGCGCATCTATCCGGACGTGTACTTGCAGGGCACTACGACGATCGAGGGCGGTGCGGAGGTCGGACCGAACGTTCACGCGAGAGATACTTCAATTGCCAGTGGAGCAACAGTTCGATACTCGGTTCTCGACCGGGCAAGTGTCGGTCCGGAGGCCATAGTCGGGCCCTACACGCACTTGAGGCCGGGGGCAGATCTCGGTGTTGCGTCAAAGGCCGGAGCGTTCGTCGAGGTCAAGAACTCACGGATCGGGATGCGATCGAAAGTGCCGCACCTCAGCTACATCGGTGACACCACAATCGGTGAGGAGTCGAACATCGGGGCGGGGACGATCACCGCGAACTACAACGGATTCGAGAAGAACCGTACCGAAATCGGCGATCGCGTCTTGATCGGCTCGGACACGATCCTGGTCGCTCCGGTATCGGTGGGCGACGATGCGTACACGGGTGCCGGCTCCGTCATCAGCAGTGACGTCTCTCCGGGAGCTCTCGCATTGGAGCGTTCGCTTCAGGAGGAGGTCCCTGGCTACGCTGAGCGAAGGAAGCGTCGGGCGTCTGAGGACGGGGAGTAATGGAGCTTCGGAGCCAGAAGAGGTTGATGGTCTTTTCGGGTTCCGCCAACGAACCTCTGGCCGAGGAAGTGGCCCACATACTCGGTGTGGAGCTCGGCGGCGTGGAGCGATCAGTCTTCGCCAACGGCGAGATCTACATTCACTACACCGAGAGCGTTCGCGGGGCGGATGCGTTTGTCATCCAGAGCCACACCCAGCCGCTCAACTTCAACATCATGGAGCAGTTGATCATGATCGACGCGCTCAAACGTGCATCGGCGAAGCGGATCACTGCGGTTGTGCCGTTCTACGGATACGCCAGGCAGGACAAGAAGGGGCGCCCGCGCGAGCCGATCTCGGCACGGCTGATGGGTGACCTGTTCGTTGTAGCCGGAGCCGACCGGATCGTCAGCCTCGACCTACACACAGGACAGATCCAGGGATTCGTGGACAAACCCTTTGACCATCTCACGGCGCTCCACCTGTTTGCCACGTATCTGAGGAAGACGACCGAAGGCCGCACGACCATGGTCTCCCCGGACTCCGGCCGGGTGAAGTTGGCATCTCGGTACGCCGCTCATCTCGGGGCGCGCGTCGCGTTCGTCCACAAACGTCGTGCCGCCGACATCCGAAACGAGTCTTCGACGCTCTGGGTCGTCGGTGACGTCAAAGACCGGAACGCGATCATCGTCGACGACATGATTGACACCGCCGGCACCGTCGTCGGAGCCGCCGAACTCCTCAAGCAGCGTGGCGCGCTCTCGATTCGCGTTATCGCCACGCACGGCGTCCTGTCACCTCCGGCACTCGATCGGATCGTGGCGGCGCCGATCGATGAGCTCATCATCACGAACTCACTTCCGCTGCCGGAAGAGGCCATGGACCTCGACAAGATCACGGTGCTCTCCGTGGGGCCGATCCTCGCCGGAGCCGTGAGCGCAATCTTCGCGGACGCCTCGGTGAGCGACATCTTCCAAGGTGAGAACATCTGATCGCCCGGTCAGGTGTGAATCCGATGGACACACACGTGCTCACGATCGAGACCGGACATCAACGAGGGGCGTTCGACCTGACCGCCGAGGTCGCGCGGTTCGTCGCCGGGCGGGGTGACGGATTTGTGAATGTCTTCGTTCCACATGCGACGGCAGGCATAGCGATCATCGAGACCGGGGCCGGGAGCGACGACGATCTGATGAGCGCCATCGACGCCGTGCTGCCTCGAGACGACCGTAACTATGGCCATCGCCACGGATCACCGGGCCATGGCGCCGATCACGTGATGCCGGGATTCATCGCACCGTTCGCCACCGTGCCCGTGCTCGAAGGCCGACCGGCACTCGGCACATGGCAGTCGATCGTGCTGGTAGACCCCAACGAAGACAACCCCACGAGGCAGGTGCGGCTGTCATTCATCGCCGGAGAGCCTGCGATCCGGGTGGTCGCGTACGGACTACGGCGCAATGCCGAGCGCAGCACCCATGTGCTTTGTAGAGAGCGGGGTCCTACACTTGCGGGACTTCGTCAGAGTTCTTCGAGGAGCCCAGTCATGCAACAGGAAACCCTGCGCGCTCTCCAGCGCACCGACAAGGGAAGCCGCCCGGCGCGTCGGATGCGCCGCGAAGGGCAGATTCCCGCCGTTGTCTACGGCAGCGGAATCGACACCCAGGAGGTTGCCATCGACGGCCGCAGCCTGCTTGGCGTGTTGAACACGGAAGCCGGACTCAACGCCTTGATCAACGTTCACGTCGAAGGTGGGGAGGATGTCCTCACCGTTGCTCGTGAAGTCCAGCGCGATCCGGTCCGCGGCAACATCACCCATCTGGACTTCATCAAGGTCTCCCTCGATATCGCCATCGACGCCGAGGTTGGGCTCGAGTTCACCGGGACGCCGCAGGGCGTGAAGGACGAAGGCGGCTTCATCGAGACGATCGAGAACGCTGTCATGATCTCCGCACTTCCAACGGTGATCCCGACCTCAATTGCTGTTGATATCAGCGAGCTCGGTATCGGCGACTCGCTCAAGGTCGAGGATCTCCCGGTCATCGATGGTGTCACCTACATAACCGAGGCGGATCGGCCGCTCGTCACCGTGCTCCTTCCGGCCATCATCGAAGAAGAGGTCCCCGAAGAACTCCTCGAGGGCGAAGAGGGCGAAGAAGGCGAAGAAGGCGAAGGCGGCGAGGCAGACGAGGCCGAGTCCGAAGAGGGCTAACCCAGCAGCGTGGCCACCAAGCTCATCGTCGGTCTGCGGAATCCGGGATCCCGCTACGACGGTACGCGTCACAACGTCGGTGCCGAGGTTGTCGAAGCCGTTGCACCTGACCTCAAGTTCAAGCGTGCACGGCTGGGTATCCGGGCTGATGTTGCAACAACGCGATTTGGCGAGGCGCGGGCGGTCCTTGCACTGCCCCGCACCTTCATGAACGAGTGTGGCCAGTCGATCGCACCGCTGGTCCGCTACGAGCGCGTCGACGGCGAACGGCTCCTTGTCGTTCACGACGATATCGATCTGCCGTTTGCAAAGCTGAAGGTCCAGTTCGGCGGAGGAGAGGGCGGCCACAACGGCGTCCGCTCGACAGTCAGTTCGCTGGGGACGAACGAGTTCTGGCGCCTGAAGATCGGAGTCGGACGCCCTCCCGGCCGGGTTGACCCCGCGGACTACGTGCTCAATCGGTTCGCTAAGGTCGAGCGCGCCTCGGTCGATGACGCCGTCATTCGGAGCCTCCGTGTGATAGAGGTGTTTGTGGTCGACGGGGGAGATGCCGCGCGACAGACGGCGGGTGAACTGAACGACTGAGAGGTGCGCTGATGGTTTCCTACGTTGCTGCGATTGACCAGGGTACGACCTCGTCGCGATGCGCTCTCGTCGACCACGACGGCCGGATCGTGTCCATGGCCCAGAGAGAGCACGAGCAGATCTACCCGCAGCCCGGCTGGGTCGAGCACGATCCCGATGAGATCCGTAGGAACGTGGATCTCGTGATTCGCCAGGCACTCGCTCAGATCGATGCAACACCGGGTGATCTTGCGGCCGTCGGCCTCACGAACCAACGTGAGACCACACTTCTCTGGTCGCGGGAGACCGGCAAGCCCGTTGGAAATGCCATCGTCTGGCAGGACGTGCGAACGGCCGATCTCTGTCGGCGTCTCGGCGGCGACGAAGGAGCCGGCCGATTTCGAGGCCAAACCGGCCTGCCCCTCGCTACCTACTTCGCCGGACCGAAGATGCGCTGGTTGTTCGAACACGACGATGACCTTCTGGTCCGAGCGGAAGACGGTGAACTGGCGTTCGGAACAATGGATACCTGGGTCGCGTGGAATCTCACCGGCGAACACGTCACCGATGTCACGAACGCCAGTCGCACGCTCCTCATGGATCTCGAGAAGTTGGCGTGGGACGACGATCTGCTCGTCGCAATTGGCATTCCCCGCTCGGTGCTACCGCGTATCGTTCCCTCGGTCGGAGTGATCGCCGAGTCTCGAGACCCACTGGCCGGCGTCCCGTTCGCCGGGATTCTTGGGGACCAGCACGCTGCGCTCTTCGGCCAGGCGTGCTTCGAGCCCGGCATGGCGAAGAACACCTACGGCACCGGTTGTTTCCTGCTGCTCAATACCGGGGAACAGACCGTGCGGTCGGATAACGGGCTGCTCACGACGGTTGCGTACCAGATCGCGGGCGAGCCGGCCTGCTACGCCCTCGAGGGATCCATCGCGATCGCGGGAGCCGGGGTGCAGTGGCTCCGCGACAACCTGCGGATGATCGCCTCTGCAGAACAGATCAGCGATCTCGCTCTCGAGGTCGAAGACAACGGCGGGGTGTACTTCGTACCGGCCTTCTCAGGCCTTTTCGCCCCCTGGTGGCGCGACGACGCACGCGGCGTGGTTGTCGGCCTCACCCGGTACGCGAATCGTGGCCATTTGGCGCGAGCGGTCCTGGAATCGACGGCGTTCCAGACTCGCGACGTTCTCGAGGCGATGGAAATCGACGCGGACATCGAGTTGGCCTCCTTGAAGGTCGATGGCGGAATGGTCGTGAACGACATCCTCATGCAGTTCCAGGCCGACATGCTCGACGTAGACGTCGTCCGGCCGAAGATCAGTGAAACAACGGTGTTGGGAGCCGCCTATGCAGCCGGACTCGCCGTCGGCTTCTGGGGGAGTCTCGACGAGATCGCCACTCATTGGACGGAGGATCGGATCTTCACGCCCGACATGGACCCGGAGGATCGCTCCCGGCAGTTCCACAATTGGCGGAAGGCTGTTGAGCGGTCGATGGGCTGGGTCGAGTAGCCGAAGCGCCAAGACGCTTACCATCTGAGGGACATGTCGATACCGAATCTGCTTGCGATCGCCCGGCTCATCCTGACTCCGGTAGCAATGGCGCTCATTCTCGCCGGCCAGGACAGCCAGGGCACTCGGATTGTGGCGACCATCGTGTTCGTGATCGCGGCCCTCACGGACTTCGCAGATGGGTACCTCGCCCGCCGGTGGCAGCTCACCAGCACCCTCGGCGCGTTCCTCGACACCGTGGCCGACAAGATCCTCGTTGCCGGTGCTCTGCTGGCACTCGTGGAAGTCGGCACCGTGTCGACCTGGGTGGCATTCATCATCATTGCCAGGGAGATCGCAATCATGGGATTGCGGAGTGTTGCGGCCCTCGATCAATCGACGGTGCCTCCCAGCATGTGGGGCAAGTCCAAAGCGGCGCTCCAGTTCACGGCGATCGCATTCGCCATCCTGCGACTCGACATCGTCATCGGGCCGTGGCGCCTCGATCAGTGGCTCATGGCGGCCGCGGTCGTCGTGACGGTTGTGTCGGCCGGGGACTACTTCTCCCGATTCCGCTCCGTATTCACCACGGCGCGCAAGAAGGACTAGTCGGTGGTCACGGCAAGACGGGTGGGCTCCTCCTCGCTTTCAACCTCACCTGCATGGTCGCACCACGACCCGGTCTTCGTCACCGGAGGTTCTGGTTTCGTGGGAGGCGCCGTCGTGGAACACCTGGTCGCCTCGGGTGTCGATGTTCGGGCGCTCGCGCGGTCCGAGGCTTCGGCGGACGTCGTAGTGGCGAAGGGTGCGGTTCCGATTCCAGGAGATGTCGGGGATCCGGGGGCGCTCGTCGTGGGCATGTCCGGTTGTGGTGTCGTCTTTCATGTCGCCGGGGTCAACACGATGTGTCCGGCCGACCCTGAAGCCATGTATCGCACCAACGTCGCCGGCGTTCGAGCGGTGGTTACCGCGGCCGCAGAGGCGGGGGTGCGTCGGATTGTGTTGACTTCCTCCGCCGCGGCGATCGGCGAATCGGAGGGCACGATCGCGAACGAAGAGACGGCCCACGCGGGAGTGTTCCTGTCGCACTACGCCCGCTCAAAATACCTCGGCGAGCTCGCGTTCTTCGAGGCAGCGTCGCGCGTCGGAATCGAAGCGGTCGCCGTCAGCCCGTCTTCAGTTCAAGGGCCGGGCCGAGCTGGCGGCTCGACGCTGATCCTTCGGCTGGCTCTCAACATGAGACGACCGGTTGCCATCGACACCACCCTATCGATCGTGGATGTCGACGACTGCGCGAACGCCCACCTTCTTGCCGCGGAACGAGGAGCGAACGGGTCGCGATATCTCATCAGCGGGGCCAGCATCACGGTTGGCGAGGCGGTGGAGCTGCTCTCCGAGATCGTCGATCGGCCGATCGAACCCATCATGCTGCCCCGGGTGTTCGCGACCTTGGCCTACCCGCTGGTTGCCATGGCAGGTCTCGTTCGTGGCGATCGACCGATCTGCGTGGAGATGCTCCGCACGTTGCTCCACGGTCATCGAATCGACGTATCCCATTCCATTGGCGATCTCGGGATGTCGTACACGCCGATCGCAGAGACGTTCAATCGAACCGTGCAATGGCTTGCACAAGAAGGATTCGTCGAACGCTGACACATCATGGGCGACTCACGTTGCTTTGTCGGGGCCGATCGGTACGCTCTCTATTCGTGGTCGCCCCGCTCACCTCCGTACTCGAACGCTTCGGGCGTGACCTGCTTCCCCCGATTCCCGGACGGTATGTGGTGGCGCCCGCACTGCGAGCCGTCGTCCTTGCGGGGATCGCCGAGAGAACGGGGCGGAGCATCTTGGCCGTAGTGCCGGGGGAGCGAGAGGCAGAGGACCTTGCGGAAGACGTGGCGCTCTTCTCCTCAAATAGTCACTCCCTGCCGGCCTGGGAGACGTTGCCGTTCGAGCACGTCTCTCCAAGCATCTCGACGATGGCGGATCGCATCGTGGCGCGCCATGCGCTCGCGCACCAAAACAGAGCGATCGTCGTTGCTTCGGTGAGAGCGGCCACTCAACGGCTGAGCCCGACCTCCGTGGCTCCAATCCAACTTGCACGAGGCGAAGAGACGCCATTTGAGGACCTGGTTGCAGGGCTCGCCGAACTCGGGTATCGACGCACCGACCGCGTCGAGGGGAAGGGCGAGTTTGCGGTTCGCGGCGGCATCGTTGATGTGTATCCGACGCAGGCCTCGGGACCGGTTCGGATCGACTTCTGGGGTGACGCGATCGAGGAGATCCGCCCATTCGCCGTCTCGACGCAGCGGTCGGAGGGATCGATCGCAGGGATCGGCGTATTCCCCGCAGGCGAACTGCTGATCACCGACGGAATGCGCCTCCGCGCACTCGACCTCATGGTCGACGCACCGTGGGCTTCATCAACATGGGAACGCGTCGCTGAGGGGATCCGGTTTCCCGGGATCGAGTCGTGGCTGCCGTGGTTGTCACCGCCGAAGACGATTCTCGACGACACCGATGCGGTGGTGGTGTTGTTCGATCCCGCGCGAGCCAGGGATCGCTGCAGCGACCTGATCAATGAAGAGGCAGACCTGGCCGAAGCGCTCTCCGGGACGTGGGGGAAGGGTGCTCCCGATTCAGGGTCTCATCCACCTCTCTATCTGCCACTCCAGCCGGGCGACGATGCCGGTGTTCTCGAAGCGCCTCCGATCGCCGCTTCGCCGGGGGACGAGGGCTATGAAATGCGGGGGTTCGGCGCCACCGCCGGGGACCCCGAATCGGTTGCGGCGTCGATCATCGGCTGGTCCGGCCGTGGAATCGACGTGGTTGTTGCGATGGACGGTGCGAGCGCGGCGAAGCGAGTCTCCGGTCTTCTTGCCGAGGCCGGTGCCGGCCTTCCCGTGGTGGACGCTCTCGACACCGTCGAGTCGGCGGTTCTCCCGAGCGGCATTCACAGCGGTTTCGTCTTTCCCGCGCTCCGCGTCGCGGTTGTTGGCGAACGCGAAGTCGCCGGTCGCCGACGTTCGCATCGCACCGTGCGGCGGGGGAGGGGAGAGCGCCATGACGAGGCATATCGCGACCTGAACCCCGGGGACTACGTCGTCCATCATCACCACGGCGTCGGGCGGTTCGAAGGCCTCGTACACCGAGATATCGCCGGAGCCGCGCGCGACTACCTGCTCGTCGAATACGCAGCCGGTGACAGACTCTATGTGCCGACCGACCAACTCGCGGCCGTCCGCCGGTACACGGGCGGCGAGAAGCCTCGCTTGTCTCGCATGGGTGGCGCAGAGTGGTCCCAGACGCGCAGCAAGGTCAGGAAGGCCGTCGCCGTGGTTGCCGAGGCGGTGGTGGATCTGCACCGAGCCAGAGCCGGGGCGGCAGGCCACGGCTTCGATGCCGACACACCCTGGCAGCGCGAGTTCGAGGCGGCCTTCCCGTACGAGGAGACTCCCGACCAGCTGACGGCGATAGCCGACGTGAAGGTTGATATGGAAGCCGAAGCACCGATGGACCGCCTGGTCTTCGGCGATGTGGGGTTTGGCAAGACCGAAGTGGCCCTTCGAGCGATGTTCAAGGCCGTTCAGGACGGGAAGCAGACGGCGGTCCTTGTTCCAACGACCCTTCTTGCACAGCAGCATTTCTCGACGATGGAGGAGCGATTCGCACCGTTCCCGATTCGAGTGGAGATGCTCAGCCGTTTCCTCACGTCGGCCCAGCAGCGCAAGGTCATCGCCGGCATCGCAGACGGCTCGGTCGATGTCGTCATCGGAACGCACCGGCTGCTCTCAGCCGATGTCGAATTTCGAGACCTCGGATTGCTGGTGATCGATGAAGAGCAGCGTTTCGGGGTTGCGGCGAAGGATCGAATCAAGGCGCTGCGTGCATCGGTTGATGCCCTGACGCTCACCGCAACGCCGATTCCTCGGACGCTCGAGATGGCGCTGACCGGCATTCGGGAGGTCAGCCATATTCGGACCGCCCCGGAGGACCGGCATCCCATCCTCACCTACGTTGGTCCCTACGACGATCAAGCGGTCTCCGCAGCCATCCGGCGAGAGATGCTTCGCGAGGGGCAAGTGTTCTACGTGCACAATCGGGTGCAATCGATCGACCACGCGGTGACTCGGCTCCGCGACCTGGTGCCGGACGCGAGATACGCCATAGCCCACGGCCAGATGAGCGAGGGGCAGCTCGAACAGGTCATGTACGACTTCTGGAACGGCGACTACGACGTCTTGGTTGCAACGACGATCATCGAATCCGGGCTCGACCTGCCGCAGGTGAACACGCTGATCGTCGAACGCGCCGACCGCCTCGGTTTGGCGCAGCTCTACCAACTGCGAGGCAGGGTCGGGCGCTCCAATCAGCGGGCGTATGCGTATCTGTTCCACCCTCCGGAGGAGCGAATCGGTGAGAGCGCCTACCGCCGGCTGGAGGCCATCGGTGAGTTCTCCGACCTTGGCTCCGGATTCGAGCTCGCGATGAGAGACCTCGAGATCCGTGGTGCAGGGAGCATCCTCTCCGAGACGCAGTCCGGGCACATAGCGGCCGTTGGGTTCGATCTGTACACGGAGTTGGTGGCCGAGGCTGTGCAAGAGCTGAAGGGTGAACCGATCGAGCGCAAGATCGAACACGACATCAGGATTGACCTCCCTGTCGAAGCGCGGCTCCCCGACGACTACGTCCCTGACGCCGACGGTCGCCTCGAGGGGTACCGTCGCCTGGCCGCCGCGTCGACGGGGGCCGAGGTTGGCGACGTGATTGCCGAGTGGGAAGACCGGTACGGTTCGCTCCCGCAGGAGGCCGAGGAACTCATCGCAGTCGCCCGACTCCGGGTCGAAGCCATCCGCATCGGACTCGACGAGATCGTTCAGGCGCGAGGTGAAGTGCGCCTGTCTCAGGTTGACCTCCGACCCTCACAAGAAGTGCGTCTCGGGCGCATCCAGCGCAGTGCGGTCATCCGCGGCTCAAAACTCTTCATCCCTGCCCCGAAGCGAGACGTTGCGAAGTCCTTGCTCGAATTCCTCCGATCAATGTGGCCGGAATGAGGGGCGAGTTGCCAGCTCCGAGCCACGAGCAGGAGCGAAGTAGCGGAGTTGGTTGAGAGCCAAGATTCAAGAATCAACAGCCAGGACCCGACGAGAGACCCGAGAGGGTCTCGGGTCGTGCGTCCTCGCGGAGAGATTCCGAGCTGTCTTGGAACTTGATTCTCGGCTCTTGGTTCTTGGCTCTCCCTTCACTCGTCTAACCTCGCCCGATGGCGCTCTACGGGAGTATCGAAGGCGGCGGTACGAAGTTTGTGTGTGCCGTGGGCAGCACACCGGATGATCTCCGTGCCGAAGTGAGATTCCCGACCACCACGCCCGAAGCGACTCTCGAACAAGCCGTCGGATTCTTCAGGGGGCGTGGACCGCTCGATGCCATCGGGATTGCGATGTTCGGCCCGCTGGTCCTCGATCGAGAGTCACCCGAGTACGGTCACGTCGGACCGACCCCGAAACCGGGCTGGTCCGGTGCCGACATTGTCGGTCCTCTGACCGACGCGTTCGGGATCCCGGTCGGGTTCGACACGGATGTGAACGGAGCGGCGCTTGGTGAAGGCCGCTGGGGGGCCGGCGCCGGCCTTGACAACTTCGTCTACGTCACAGTCGGTACCGGAATTGGCGGAGGAGTGGTGTCCAACGGGAAGGCCGTGCACGGGCTCGTCCACTCGGAGATCGGCCACCTCAGGATCCCGCGCCACCCCGACGACACATTCGCGGGGCGATGTCCATTCCACGGGGATTGCCTTGAAGGCCTCGCGTCGGGCCCTGCGATCGCGGACCGGTGGGGTACGTCTGCCGAGGAACTCGGCGCAGAAACCCCTCGTGCTGTTGAGATGGAGGCATTCTCTCTCGGATACGCGATGGCGAACCTTGTTCTTGCCGTCTCTCCCCAGCGAATCATCCTGGGCGGCGGGGTGATGCAGCTCCCGGGTCTCCTCGAAGCGACGCGACGGCGCATGCTGGAGGCGCTCGGTGGCTATGTCGATTCCCCGGCGTTGGAGCGCGGGGCGTGCGCATATGTTGTCGCGCCGAAGCTCGGCGGTGGCTCCGGTATTGCAGGCGGGCTGGTCCTCGCTGAGCGGGCGGCCTACCTCCTGGAGTGATGATCTCGCGCTCGCCGTAGACTGTGTTCACCCGACCTGGAATCACATAGATGCGCATTTCCAAAGAGACACTGATCCTGGCGGCGGCCGCTGCAATCCTTGCGGTCGCCTGCGCCGACACGACGGTGGTTGCGACGGTTGACGATGCGGCCATCGACGAGGCGTCGGTGACACAGCTGAGATACAGCTACGCCGAAGCGGCTACATACGACGCCGAGGGCTTCCGGGGCGACCTCACCAATCTGATCTATCTCGAGGCGCAGAAGAGCGCGGCAGAGCAGGATTTTGGTATCACGGGTTTTGATGATCCCGAGCGCATCGCAGCCAAGATCGCAAATCCCACGGAGGACGAGGCACAGATCTTCGCAAATGTGGGATCAGATCCAGATCGCAGCGATGCGACCAAGGCGGCGGTCGCTGAGCAACTCTTGATTCGGGACGCGGTCGTCGCAGAACTCGCCAACGACGAGGCCTACCTCGCCGGCATCTACGAGAACCAGCCGGCGTTGCTTGTTTCGGTATGCGCTCGTCTCATTCTGGTTGCAACGTCCGAGGAGGCGGACGCTGTCAAGGCTCGCCTCGATGCAGGTGAGGACTTCGCCGAGGTCGCCAACGAGCTCTCGTTGGACGCGAATAGCGTCGGTGGCGAGCTGCCGTGTCCAATAGCGGCCGCCGACTATGTCGAGGAGTTCTCGACCGCAGCGGCCCTCCTTCCGGTCGGTGAGATCTCCACACCGGTACCGACGGAGTTTGGTTGGCACATCCTTGTGGTCGACGATCGAACGGGTCCGGACTCCTTCGAGGTGCTTGTTGCTGATCCGACGGCCTACTTGCACACCTCGGCGCTCAGCGAACTGTGGGTCCCGTGGGTCAACAATGCCATCCAGTCCGCCACGATCGAGGTGGCATCCCAGGTTGGGACGTGGACCTACGCCTCGAACGGCATCGTGCCGCCTCCGGCGGGATGACGAGCGGCATCACGGTTATCGGGCTCGGTCCTGCCGGGCTCGACCGTCTCAAACCTCACCAACTGGGTGTGCTGGTCGACCCGTCGGCGACTGTCGTCGTTCGGACAGCGGAGCATCCGGCGGCATCCGATCTCGCTGCTCTTCGTCCCGTTGTTGCATGCGATGACCTCTATCAAGCGGGCGCCGACTTCGACGAGGTCTACGAGGCGATCGTTGATCGGGTTGTCCGCGCCTCGCGCCACGGATCGGTGGTCTACGCGGTGCCCGGGAGCGCAATCGTGGGGGAGCGCGCAGTTGCCCGTCTGATCGCTGAGGCAGAAAGCAAAGGAATCCCGTGCGTGGTGATCTCCGGGGAATCGTTCATCGATGAGGCCTGCGCGGCAGTCGGGATCGACCCGATCGCGGACGGGCTCCAGATCCTCGATGCTCGTGCCCTGTCCGACCCTCTGCCCCTCCATCTACCATCCTTCATCACACAGATCGACTCGGCGTTTGTCGCCGGAGAGGTCGCCCTTGCTCTCGGGAGGACGTTGCCGGAGTCATTCACCGTGACCATGCTCGACCGCATCGGCGATGCTGACGCGAAGAACACCGAGATAGCCCTTCGAGATCTGCCGAGAGCCGCAACGGGGCCGCGATCGACGCTGTTCGTCCCGGCGGCCGATGTCGGCTTGCTCGGACTGATCGCAACGAATCGACTCCTTCGGTCCGAATGCCCGTGGGACTCAGAGCAGACCCACCACACCTTGGTGAGTCAC
>CBFDAN010000004.1:0-21520 GCA_965602815.1 uncultured bacterium | reverse complement strand
TTCTACTGACAGTGAATCTGTTGCCGACCGATTCGGCAATGACCCGCCGGGGAACAGTCTCGCCGTTCTCATTCTCGTCGCGATGGTCGCGAGCGTCGTTGCCGTACCGATCATGATCGGCAAAAGCATGTTTAGGTCGGCACCCGCCTGGCTCGTCCCCGTGCTCGCCGTTGTCGGCATCGGCGTGTCGATCTACCTTGGAAGCGTCGAAGCAAGCGGGGCGGAAGCCGTGTGCGGACCGGTGGGAGACTGCAACGCCGTGCAGCAGAGCGGGTACGCATCGATCTTCGGCATCCCAATCGGAATCCTCGGCTCCGTCGGCTACGGGATCCTGCTCGCCGGCTGGATCCTCTCGCAGCTTGCGAAGGATCGACTCGCCGATCTCGGACTCGTCCTCGCCGGGACCGTCGCGTTCGGCGGAACGCTGTTCTCTATCTATCTCACGTTCCTCGAGCCATTCGTCATCGGGGCAACGTGCATGTGGTGCCTCACTTCGGCCGTCGCGATCACGGGCTTGTTGTGGTTGACCGCCGGCCCGGCGTGGGCTGCGTTCGGGCGGCTCCGCTCGTCGTAGCCCCATCCTCCGCTACTCAGCGCTGGTAGGTACCCATCAGCGTTGCGTCACCAAGCACGTGTCCGTCCGCAGCTGCGAGCACCTCGTCCTTCGTCGCTCCTTCTTCGAGGTCCAACGCAGTGTCGAGGGCCAGGACTTTGAAGAAGTAGCGATGTGTACCCGACGGTGGACACGGCCCCCCGTAGCCCAGCCGCTTCCAGGAGTTCGCTCCCCCAGTGCCAAGGTCACCAACGTTGCCCGGGATCACCTCGGTCGGCTCCATATCAAACGCAACCCAGTGATCGAACGTCCCGACGGACGCGTCCGGATCGTCCATGATGAGAACGAGCGAGACGGTGCCCTCTGGAATCCCTGCGAGGTCCAGCTCGGGAGACTCGTCGTCTCCGTCACACGTGAACCGGGCAGGGATCGAACCCTCGGGTTCGAAGTCGGGAGACGAGAGTTGCATGATGCCTCCTTCAGTGCTCGATGCGGTAGCGGCTGGCGTGGACGTCGGCGCCGACTCGCTGCACGATACGGCGACCAGGACTACCACAAGAACGAACAGAATCGCACGCCTCATCCACCGAGTATGGCCGACCCGTCCGACATCGGCTACTCGCGTGCCGCCGCCCATTGGTCGAGCATCTCATAGGCCTCGTCCTCGCTGTACGGACCGTCGTCGACGCGTCGTTCATAGAGCATCTTCATCAGCTCACCGACCTGCCGGCCCGGTTCGAGTCCGAGGTGTGCCATCACCTGGTTCCCGTCGATCGGCGGTCGGAGTGCATCCAACTCCTCTTCCTCGCGGAGCTCGGCGATCCGTTCCTCGAGTTCGTCGATCCTCCTACTGATCGTCCGTTCGCGCCGCCGATTCCGAGTGGTGACGTCGCAGCGAACCAGTTCGTTCAAATCAACGAGGAGTGGGCCCGCGTCGCGAACATACCGCCGCACCGCGGAATCATTCCAACCCATCTGGTACGTATGAGGCCGCATGTGGAGAAAGACCAGGCGCGAGACATCCTCGGTGGTCCGCTTTGAATACCGCAGCTCCTTCATGCGGCGGCGTGTCATACGAGCACCGACAACCTCGTGATGGTGGAAAGAGACGCCGCCTGGTCCGAACTCACGGGTGGAGGGTTTGCCGATGTCGTGGAACAGCGCTGCGAGCCGAAGCTCGAGCCGGGCCGGGGTCTTCTCTACCACGGCAATCGTGTGCGCAAGCACGTCCTTGTGGTGGTGAACCGGGTCCACTTCGAGTGCCAGGGCGGGAAGTTCTGGAATGAACTCCTCAGCAAGGCCGGTCTCAACGAGCCCCCAGAGCGCCGGACCGACGTGATCACCAATCATGAGCCGGTCGAGTTCTCCCTTGATTCGCTCCGCGGAGACGATCTCGAGCCTGCCGTGCATGTCGTGGACCGCGGTGATCGCCGCTTCATCCGGAGCGAAGCCGAGCCGTGAGACGAAACGGAACAACCGAAGCATCCGGAGTGGATCGTCGCCGAACGAGATCTCGGGATCGAGCGGCGTGCGGAGAACCCGCTGATGCAGATCGGAGAGCCCATCAAACGGATCCACCATTGCCGGCGCTTCATGGTCCGATGTGGGAATTCGGATCGCCATCGCGTTCACCGCGAAGTCGCGTCGGGACAGATCCTCTTCAATCTCGTCCGAGTAGGCGACCTTCGGCTTCCGGCTTTGGTCCCGGTAGATCTCCGACCGGAACGTGGTGATCTCATGGACACGGCCGCCCTGGATCGCTCCGATCGTTCCATACGTCTTGCCGGCCAGATACAAATCGGCGGCCCACGGCCGAACGATTGATTCGATTTCGTCGGGACGCGCACCGGTGGCAAAATCGAGGTCGGAGTTGGGGAGGTCCAGCAATGCGTCGCGGACGCTGCCCCCGACGAGGTAGAGATCGTGTCCGGCCTCACGAAAACGCTCGGCGAGTTCGTGCGACGGCGTCCCCGGATTCAGGAGATCCTGGAGTCGGGCCGGAATCATCGTTGCATCCAGCGCATCAGGCTCTCCATCGATTGGCGAGTCCGTCGGCATACTCGTTCCAAGTGAAGCCCACGTGGGCCTTGATCCACCTCAGATCCAATTCGGGACGCTTGCGATACGCCGCATACGCCTGTCGGACGAGGTCGACGTTTTCGACCGGACCTGACTTCCTTTTCCAACCCCTCGCCTCCCACCCAGCGGCCCACTCATTGATGGTCCTGACCGCGAGATTGGAGTCGGAGTAGACCGGGACGGCAGTCCCCTCCGGCACCATACGCGCACCCTCGATCAGCGCCGTGAGCTCCATTCGATTGTTCGTAGTGTCCGGATCGTGACCGTGCGTCTCGGCGATGATCTCACCGTTGAGTACGTACACCGCTCCCCAGCCGCCGGGCCCTGGATTCGGTACACAACCGCCGTCGGTGAACACCCCGGTTTGGGGGTCGTCTCCGGCGGGCGCCGGGGCGCGTGCTCCAGCTGTCGCACCTCTACAGGAACGACACTCCTTCGGGCTCCAATCCGGGTATCGATCGAGGACGTGCTGGGGCAGCGAGAATTCGGCTGCGCACGTCTTGCAGGTGAAGCTGGGCATGCTCCCAGGAGCGTACCGATCAGCCAGCCGAACAACGAGGAGCGTGCCTTTCTGGACGCCCCTACGCGCTCAGCACACCCCGCGCCTGCGCGGCGACCTTGAAGTCCGTGGTCGACGTGGCGTGTGACAGGGCATCCTCGAACGAGACATCGCCCCGCGCATAGAGCGTCAGAATGGCCTGGTCGTAGGACCGCATTCCAAAGAACTCCCCCTCGGCGATGTCTTCCGAGATCGAGGGCGTCAGCGACTCGTCCTTCAGCTTCTCCGAGATCCTCTCGGTGTTGACAAGCACTTCCACAGCGGCCACGCGGCCTGATTCATCCGCCCGCGGAAGTAGTTGCTGGCTGATGATGCCCTTCAAGGTGGTCGAAAGGCGTTGTCGGACCTGCTGCCGCTGATATGGCTCAAAGGACTCGACGATCCGGTTGATCGTCTCGAGACCGTCGAACGTTGGGAGGATTCCGACCACCAGATGCCCGGTCTCCGCTGCGCGCAGTGCGACCGCCAGTGTCTCACGATCCGGGAGTTCGCCAACGAAGATCACATCGGTATCGTTCCGCATCGCCGTGCGCAAGCCGGAGGCAAAGGACTCCGTATCGAGTCCGACCTCGCGCTGGGAGATCAGCGACTGGTTGTCCGGATAGAGGTTCTCGATGGGATCCTCGACCGTAACGAGGGAACACTTCCGATTTGCGTTCACGTGTTCGATGACCGCGGCGCCGGTTGTGGTCCGCCCTGATCCGGAGGGACCGGTAATCAACAGCAGTCCGGGTCGCTCGTCCGCGAGACGTTCGGCCACGGGAGGTAGGCCGAGAGCCTCGAAACCTCCGTCGACTGTTCCCACAGTTCGAACCACCAGGGTGACCGACCCCCGCTGGCTGAAGGCACTGACGCGAAACCGGCCCAGGCCGGATCGCCCGATCGCGAAACCGGTTTCCCCGTCGCGATCGATTTCCTCTTTGGCCCGATCGGTGATGATCTCGTCTAGATACCGTTGCGTGTCTGCTTGTGTGACCGAAGGAAGGTCCGATCGGTGGACCACCCCATCAATCCGGAACGCCGGCGGCGACCCAACCTTGATATGCAGGTCGGACCCTCCGATTGTGGTGATCTTCTGAAGCAGCTCGTCGAGGGACGGCAACGTTTCGTACACAGTGGCTCCTCCAGCCCGACAAAGTTCTCGTTTGTATCGGCGGCTACCGAGCCGCTCTTGATTCCTAATCCAGATCCCAGAAGAGAGAATCCACGGCGACGGCGTGGTCGACCCACGGATCGCCTGTCCGTGGACGCTCGATCGGTAGGGAACCAAACGCGAAACCGTTGAGCGTGGCGGTGACCGATTCCTTCACGGCCCGGAGGTTGTATCCACCTTCGAGAAGGAACACCGTATTCGTACGGTCCATCGCAATTCCCAACGATGCTGCCATCGCCTCGTAGTCGGTCGCGATGAGCGCCATGCCGCCGAGTGGATCCTCGGCATGGCCGTCATACCCGGCACTCACGAGCAGCCAGTCCGGCCCGTACTGGCCGAGGATCGGCAGCACGACCCTCGCAAACGCATCGCGGTAGCTTCGGCCGCCGGAGCCGCCCGGAAGGGGGATATTCACCGACGTGCCCGTCCCAAGGCCGCCACCGACCTCCTCAACTCTGCCCGTACCCGGGTAGAACGGAGCGTGGTGCGTCGAGAGATAGAGCACGTCGGGAGAGCCGATGAAGAGGTCCTGCGTCCCGTTGCCGTGGTGGGCGTCCCAGTCGACGACGGCCACCCTCGCTCCTCGCCTCACGAGGGCCGCAGCCGTAACGGCAACGTTGTTGAGTAGACAGAATCCCATCGCCCTCGCCGCTTCCGCGTGATGGCCGGGCGGGCGAACCGCGGCGAAACCGAAATCGGCGTGCCCTGCATCAATCGCCTCAACGGCGGTGAGTCCTGCGCCCGCCGCAAATTGAGCGGCTTTCCACGATGCCGCCGACACATACGTGTCAGAATCGAGGGCGCCGCCTCCTTCTGTCGACAATTCCTGCAATCGTTCCAGATAGCGCTCGGTGTGAACAGCAAGCAGTTCCGAACGAGTCGCTTTTCGCGCCGCCACCTCGATGATCTCTGCATCACTATCGCGCGCACCCTCCACAGCGGCCGTAACCCGTTCGGGTCGCTCGGGATGGTCCCATGGCGCCACATGGTCGAGGCTCGACGGATGGGTGACGAGTGCTGACCTCATGCCCCCATGGTCGCACTTTGAGGCACTATCGCGCCAAACCGCACCGTCCGCGGGTTCGGCGGAGTGACCCCACGCGCACGGTACGCTGGATCCCCACCGGAATACCCGGAGGTGTGATGTCGGTGGCGGAGACTCCAATACCGGTACTCCAACGAGGCTCCTGGCCGGAGCCGATACGGTTTCGAAGAGGGTGGGCGCGAGCAGATGCTCGGCGGTGGAATGATCTTGTCTCCGATGCAGCACTTCGATTGGTTCGTGGTGGATCCGCATTCCTCGGTTTGTGTTCCGAGCGCCTGAACGATCTCGGGGCTCCCCACGTATTCTCTCCCCCACTCCCGGCGTCAAGTCGTCGTCCTTGGGAGGCGGCGGGTTTCGACGAATTCGTCCCTCTGGCATTGATGAGGCTCGACCTCAACGACAACCTCCCGTCCCCGGATCACCTCGTCATCGCTCCCCCGGACACCGCGGTCGACACCCTCCTTCACATCGACCATGCAGCGTTCGACCGCTTCTGGCGGTTCGATCGACACGGAATGTCGGAAGCGGTCGCGGCGACCGGAACGGCCAGGACCCTGTTGATCCGTGGACCCGATGGAGCCCCGGTTGCATTCGCGATCGTCGGGTTCGGGCACGCCATGGCATACCTCCAGCGACTCGCGGTGCATCCTGAATGGCAAGGCCAGCAAATGGGCCGATCTCTGGCTCGAGGAGCCGCTCGTATGGCCCGCAAGGCCGGGAGCAAGGCGATGATCCTGAACACGCAGGCCGACAATCGTGCCGCCATCGGCCTCTACGAGTCGGAGGGGTTTGCGACGCTCCCCGAACCACTCGCCCTGCTCCGCCGGGGTTGACTCATGCCTCCGCGGATCCCCGATCGGTACCGCATGAATGTGCGCCTCGGAGCGGACGGCGACATTGAGGAGTGGCTGGCGACCGACGAGCGACTTGAGCGTCCCGTCCTGATTCGGTTTCCCGGCCCCGATGCCGACCCCGTTCGGATCTCCCAATTCCTCACCCCGGTACGGGCAGCCGCGGCCACATCCCATCCCCATGTCCAGACGATCTTCGCAGCCGGAGAGGTCGACCACTCCGCGTTCGCAGTGGCGGAGTGGGATGGAGCCGTCACCATCGCCGATCGCCTCAAAGCCGGTGAGACACTTCCGATCCCCGAGTATCTTCCGAATGCGTCCGGCGTCGCCTCGGGCCTGGCGGCATTTCATGCCAACGGGGGAGTCCACGGAGGAATCGATGCAAGCGCTATCCACTTCTCCGCTGCACACCCGGCCCGGCTTGCAAGCTTCGGTCGCGTCCCTTCCACTACCACAGCAGCCGGCGACACCGCAGCGCTGGCCGGAGTCCTTCGGATCGCGATCACCGGCACCGAGAACCCTTCCATCCGTCCGTCTCACGTCGCCGAAGGCATTCCATCGTCGGTCGACGACGCCCTCGACGCGGCCGAAGCAGGCACTCTCGACGCGGCCGGTCTCGCTGACGCACTGAGCACGGCCTCCCTCCACCGCCAACCCGATGTCGAGCACTCGTGGTCCCAGCGACCTCTCGCCATATTCGCCATCGTTGTGGTCGTCATCCTGGCTCTCTCGATCGTCGGCCTCGGAATCGACGTCGATCCCGACTCTCCATTCCTCTACCCGGCCGCACCGGCCGAGCAGAACCCCGAGGCGCCAACGAGCACCGCCCCCGCAACAGATGCTCCAACTGAGAACGCTATTCCCGCGGTCGCGACAGTCTACGACCCGTTCGGGGATGGGATAGAGAACGACGAGACAGTAACAGCAGTGGTGGACGGCAGCCTGGGCACGGCGTGGAAGACGGAACCATATCCGGACCCGCTCGAAGAGACGAAGGCAGGCGTCGGTATCGTCCTCGAACCGCCGGTTCCGATCGGGGCGATCGAGGTCACCGGCACACCGGACACGCGATTCACCGTAGCCTGGAACGCGACGCTGCCCGACGTGCCCGGCGAGTGGGACCGCATCGGGGCAGCTCAGATCCTCACCGGCACTACGCGGCTCGACGTGGCCCATCGCGAGGACGGCTTCTGGCTGGTCTGGATTACCACGCTGCCCGAGCAGTCAAACGGGACTTTCGCCACGTCGGTCTCGGAGATACGACTCCTCCCGTGACCGAAACCCTGGCCTCCGCGTCGGCTGAGGACCAGAATCAGCATCGATGACCGCTCGTTCAGCCGAAGACCGCGCTCTGATCCGTCGCTACCTCGAAGGTGATGTCGAATCCTTCGACGAACTCATGCGCGCCCACGAAGACCGCGTCTTCGGTATCTGTCTCCGGATGATGCAGGACCGTGATCAGGCGCTCGACGCAACCCAGGACGTCTTCCTCACGGTCTTCCGCAAGGCCGATCGCTACGAGGAGCGGGCGGCATTCAGCACATGGCTGTACCGCGTCTCGATCAACACGTGCTACGACCACCTGCGCCGCCGGCAGCGCAAACGAACCGAGGCTATTCCCGAACATCTCGACCCTGCTGATCCCAGTAGCAGCGACCTTCTCAACGCCGTTGAGTTGCGCCCCGACATCGAAACGGCACTCGCTGGGATCTCTCCGGAGTTCCGAGCAGCGGTTGTGCTGGTCGACCTCGAGGGCATGTCACTAGATGGGGCTGCAGATACCCTCGACGTACCGGTGGGCACGGTGAAGAGCCGCCTTTTCCGGGCACGAAGGCAACTTGCGCAAGAACTCGGGAACCTTGCACCGGGTTACGAGCATCCAAGAGAAGAACCATGAGTGACCACGACCTCATCACCGAATTGATCAGCGGCCAGCTCTCCCCTGAGGAGCGGCGGGCCGCCCTGATGCGAGTTGCTGCGGACCCCGAACTCCAATCCGAATACGAGACTCAGCTCACCACCGCCTCCTTGCTCCGGGATGCCCCGGCACCGACCATGACAGCAACCGAACGGTCAAACCTGCACGCTGCCCTCCGGCAACAGCTCCATCTCGATGATGCCCGCGCGCCGGTCGCGCCCGCCCCTTCCCGCTGGTCCCGCTGGCAACGCTGGTGGGCGCCCATCACCGGTCTCGCCGCGGCGGCCGCGGTTGTCGTCGGCGCCGTGGTCATCCTGCCGGATAGCGGGACTGACGACTCGCTCCAATTCGCGGCGGCCGAGGTCACCTCAACGGTCCAAGCATCTCGCAGCGACGAGGCCGACATGGGAGGTTCGGCTGATTCCGCCGGCAGCATCGAAGAGGAACAGACGACGACTGCCGCGTCGGAGGAGCTCGCCCCCACGACGGCGGCCGAGGACGGCATCACGGGCACACTCGAGGCCGCGGGCGCAGCCTCCCCACAATCCATTCCCCACGTCCCCGACGTCGACCTCGACCAGCTTGGGCTTGCGTATGCCAGGGGCGCCGACGAATTCGCGAATGAGCTCAACAAGTCGGCCGAGAGTGCGGACCCGGTGGAATCCTCGGAGGTCAACGTTTGTCTGGACGCGAGCGGGGACGCCGCTGGCGACGCGTCGATTTCGATCGTTGCGACAGCCACGATCGAAGGCGTCGACGTCGTCGTGCTCTCCGTCACGCCGACGACCGGGGATCCCTACCTCGTTGCACTCGATGTGACTACCTGTCGAGAATTGGCCTCCACCCGACCCTGAGACGCTGCGCGTTCGACTAACCTCACGGGTCATGACCGATCGACCGCGCACCGACTATCCGGCCAAGATCGCCGACGGCCTCGAACAGATCGCCACTCGCATCCGTTCGCTCACTGTGGACCGGGTCGCCGTCGGAGTCACGTGGGCGGCAATCGGAATCGTCATAGCGACGCTCGCCGTCATGGCAGTCGTCTGGCTTCTGGTCGCGTTCTTCCGCGCTCTCGGTACCTTGATTGGGCAGGAACTCGCATACGCCGTCGTCGGGGGCATATTGTTCCTCGCTGGTGTGTTTGTCTGGATGAAGCGTCATCCAAACGAAGAGCCGAGTCCCACACAGGAGTAGCCATGGCCGAGAAGGTCTTGATCATCGGGTCGGGTCCCGCCGGCCTCACCGCAGCTATCTATGCAGCCCGGGCCGCCCTCGAACCTCTCATGATCGAGGGCATGCAACGCGGCGGGCAGTTGATGCTCACTACCGATGTCGAGAACTACCCGGGATTTCCCGACGGGATCATGGGACCGGAGTTGATGGATAGCATGCGAAAGCAAGCCGAACGCTTCGGAACCCGCATCATCTCGTCGGACGTCACGAAGGTCGCTCTCTCCGAACGCCCATTCAAGGTGTGGGTCGGTGCCGATTTGTATGAGTCTGAGAGTCTCATCATTTCCACCGGGGCTTCAGCCCGCTGGCTCGGAATTCCCGGCGAGGAGAAGCTCCGTGGCTACGGCGTCTCGGCCTGCGCAACCTGCGACGGCTTCTTCTTCCGGGATCGCGAGATCGCAATCGTTGGTGGCGGCGACTCCGCCATGGAGGAAGCCATCTTCCTCACGAAGTTCGCTTCGAAGGTCACGATCGTCCACCGTCGCGACGAGTTCCGTGCCTCGAAGATCATGGCCCAGCGTGCCATCGACCATCCCAAGATCGAGGTGCTCTGGAATACCACCGTTGACGAAGTCCTCGGCGACGATTTGGTTACCGGCCTCAAGGTGACCGACACTGCGACCGGCGAGCAATCGGTCCTGCCGGTTCAAGGGTTCTTCCTCGCCATCGGCCATGACCCGAATACCAGTATCTTCCATGAACAACTGGAGCTCGACGTGGGCGGCTATGTCGTCACGGAGGCCGGCTCCACCACGACGTCGATTGCCGGAGTTTTTGCGGCGGGCGATGTGGTCGATCACTACTACCAACAGGCCGTGACGGCTGCCGGCATGGGCTGCCAGGCGGCGATCGACGTTGAACGCTGGCTAGATCGAGCCGGATCCTGAGCCAGAAGCATTTGAGCGCCCGAAATCGTCGGGCACCTCAACGATCAAGAAGGAGTTGAGATGGGACAGAACACTGTGACAGGAACCGATGCGACGTTTGTCGACCTCGTCGGCTCTCCCCTGCCGACACTGGTCGATTTCTGGGCAGAGTGGTGCGGTCCATGCAAGATGATGGACGGTCCCCTCGACGAGATTGCCGGCGACCTCTCTGGGAAGCTGCAGGTCGTCAAGCTCAACGTGGACGAGAATCCCGCCACCGCCATGCAGTTCGGCGTGATGAGCATCCCAACCATGATCGTCTTCCGGGAAGGCCAGGAGCAGAAGCGCCTGGTTGGTGCACGGAGCAAGGCACAACTGGAAGCCGAAGTCGCTTCCTTCGTCTCCTGATCGGGGCTGGTCGGGGGGCTGAGGCGTGAGGCTCTACCACTCCGGAGACCGGGGGGAGCCGGTTCGAGACATCCAGAGACGCCTCACCGGTCTCGGTTTCCCCGTCGAGACCGACGGCACGTACGGCCCAGAGACGGTCGCCGGCGTTGTTCAGTTCCAAGAATCACGCGGCCTACCGGCAGACGGGATCGTCGGCCCCGAGACGTGGAGAGCACTCGTCGAGGCTGGATTCCGGCTGGGAGACCGCATGTTGTACCGCCGCTCTCCCATGATGCGCGGCGATGACGTATCTCGACTCCAGCGGAGCCTCGGTTCACTCGGGTTCGACGCCGGCAAGGTCGACGGGCTCTTCGGCCCCGACACCCTGAGGGCGCTGCTCGATTTCCAGCGAAATCGAAGCATGGCAGAAGATGGCATCGCGGGCCGGGAGGTGGTCGACGAGTTGCTCCTCATGGCAAAGGCGACCGACAAGCCGGGCCGTGAGGAGGTTCGAGATCATGCCTGGATCGACTCCCTCCCCCGCCCGATCACCGGAGCCCGTATCTACATCGATCCGAACGGTGGAGACACGGCGTCCTCGGGCGCAACCTGGGCTGTCGCCACACACCTGAGTTCGGACATCCAACTCGCCGGTGCCCGAGCGCTGCTGTCACGAAGTATCGACACATTCCCCTCCGAACACCTCCGCGCAGGGCGGGCAAATCGGCTCGATGTGCAGCTTGTTCTGTCGATAACCACCCCGTCAGACGGCGCCGAAGGTGCCTTCTACTTTGGAACCCTCCTCAGCACGAGTGAAGCCGGTCGAGCCGTCGCCCGCCACCTCGCTGCTCACCTCGGTATCGAGCCACTCCCCCGCGCCGTGCCGATCCTCAAGGAGACCCGTTCGCCGGCCGTCGTGATCTCGGTCGCCGATCCTCCAGCCGAACTCGGAACGGAGATCGGCCGAGCCGTCGTCGACTTGTACGCCAACGGCCCCGACGAAGCATAGAAGCTACGGGCTGCGGGCTACGACCGATTGTGACCGCCATCGGGCACGGTCCGCACGGCCGCTACGCAAAGAGCTGGCGGTAGATCTGCTCGAGGTGTTCGAGTGAGCCGTACCGGATCACCATTTGCCCACCGTCACCGCGGGACTTGATCGTCACTTCGGTGCCAAGGCGCTCGGAGAGACGCTCCTCGAGTTCGATGATGGCGGCGGGGCGCATCTCCGGCAGTCGCCGGGGTTTCGGCTCCTCAGCGAGCGCCCGGTCCTTCACGGCCTCTTCGACCGTGCGGACGGACCACCCTTCGGCGACGGCCCGTTCGGCGATACGCACGGCGTAGGACTCGTCGTCGAGCGAGAGCAGCGCTCTGGCATGGCCCGCCGAGAGCTCTTCTCGTTCGAGCATGCCTTGGATCGGCACCGGGAGTTGAAGCAATCGAAGTGTGTTGGTCACCGCACTCCGGCTCTTCCCCACTCGCGACGCCACCTGTTCGTGAGTCATGCCAAAATCTTCCAGAAGATTCCGGTAGGCCGCGGCCTCCTCGAGCGGCGAGAGATCCTTCCGCTGAACGTTCTCGATCAGCGCTTCGCTGAGATACAACTCATCGCTCTCTGCCGACCGGATCACGGCGGGTATCGAGGTCAGGCCAGCGGTCGCCGCTGCCCGCACACGCCGCTCGCCGGCGATCAGCACGTAGGTACCTTCCGGTTCGCCCGGTCGAACAACAATCGGCTGGAGAACACCGACCTCCGTGATCGATGCGGCCAACTCCCCCAAGGACTCTTCGTCGAACCGCACCCGAGGTTGCTGTGGATTTGGCGCGATCTCGGACAACTCAACCTCGGCGAAGCCGACCGACGGATGATCCACCGGAATCAGCGCTTCGAGGCCCCGCCCCAACCCACTCTTACGTGCGGCCATGTCTCCTCCGGAATTCTCGTGCCAGTTCCCGATACGCAATGGCTCCTCTGGACATTGGATCGTACGCCTCGATCGGCTCTCCGTACGATGGCGCCTCCGAGAGGCGAACCGTGCGCGGAATCACCGTACGGTACGTGGTCTCGCCAAAATGCTCCCGAACTTGGGCCACAACGTCGGCTGCGAGCGTCGTTCGACCATCGTACATTGTAAGAACCACTCCCTCAACCTCCAGCTGAGGGTTCAGGTTGCGCTGCACGAGTTGCACATTTCGGAGAAGCTGGCTCACTCCCTCGAGTGCGTAGTACTCACACTGGATCGGAATAAGTACTTGGTCGGCCGCAGCGAGCCCGTTTACCGTAAGAAGGCCGAGCGATGGAGGACAATCGATGAGAATGAAGTCGAAGTCGTCGACCGTGTCCTTGATCGCATTGCCGAGGCGAGCCTCGCGGGAGAACATCGAGACCAACTCGATCTCGGCACCGGCGAGTTCAATCGTCGCGGGGAGAACGAAGAGGTCGCGCACCGACGAAGGTTCGATAGCGTCTTCGACGGCCACGTCCTCGACCAGCACGTCATAGGTCGAGTACTCGATCGCCGCCCGGTCAATCCCCAGGCCACTCGTCGTATTGCCCTGCGGATCAAGGTCCAATAGGAGGATCCGTTCCCCCTGAAACGCAAGCCCTGCACCAAGATTGATCGCGGTGGTGGACTTGCCAACGCCTCCCTTCTGGTTGGCGATGGCAACAGTGATAGCGGGCATTAGGAGAGGTTCCCGTCCTTGGTTCGCGGTTCGGTCTTCCGCATCCTAAGAAGCCAGGCGGGGGAGTCAAGGACCCCGATACCAATATGAACGAGGTCGGTTTCGGTCCCCGGGGGTGCCGGCGGCAGCCGTGTGGGTTCGGCGGTGCGACTCAAACCGACGACCGCGCTACCTCCCACATCGAGCAGAGGCGCCGCCACGGCGAGCGCCTGGTCGGGCGGGAGCGACGCCCTGAAGAGGACGGACGGCCATGTTCCTGCCTCGAGTTGAATGTCGCGTTGCTCGACCGAGACATTCTGGAGACCGAGAATCCGTACGGCTCGCCGCGCAAGACGGCAGCGGCGCTCCGATCGGTCAACCAGGGTGAATTTGGTCTGGGGGTGTGTAATGGCTAGGGGAATGCTGGGGAGGCCAACCCCCGCACCTACGTCGAGCGTCCGATCCGGGACATCGCCCCAGACGCCGGCAAAGACCAGCGAGTCTGCGACGTGGCGATCGATGATCCGAGAAGCCTCCATCGGACCAACGCCGCCGGCCTCGACCGCTTCGGTGCCCAACCACTCCGAAAAGGCGCCGAGCGCCTGGTATTCCTGGGTATCGAGTTCCATGCAGGCCCAGCTCGCTGCCCGATCAAGCCGTTCCTCGGCATGTTTCCCGTGAAACATGCCGCTTAAGCGTCGTCGTCGCTGCTCCCAGTAGCCGCGATCACGACCGCACGGCGAGGTTCGTCGCCTTCGGAATAGGTCCGCACGCCCTCGATGGCGCCGGCCGTGTCGTGGACCACCTTGCGATCCGCAGCGTTCATCGGCTCCAACATGACTTCTCCGCCGTTCTCCAGGAGTTGCTCGACAAGCTTCCCGGTATAGATCGTCAGCGCCTCACGACGGCGGGCGCCGTATCCGGCGATATCAATCCGCATGCGGGGAGCACCAAACGTGCGCCGCTGGACGGTGGTACGGGTCAGTTCGAGCACCGAATACATCGTGGCGCCCTTGGGTCCGACCAATGCCTCGGTCTGTTCTCCGACAACGTCGAGATAGAGGACCTCGTCCTCAATCCGGGTCTGGACCTCACCGTCGAGTCCAAATGAGGCAATCAGCCCGGTCAGGAATTCCTCGGCTACCTTTGCCTGATCCTCGATTGAAGATTCCGGCTTTTCTTTCCTGGGCTCTGATGTCTCGTTGTTGTCCATCGCTCGACGCTCCTTCGGGGATCCGTTCTTCTTCGTTCTTGCCGGCGATTTCTGCTGTTTCGGCGGCCTCGAAGGTTTGTCCTTCTTGGTCTTCCGGCTGTTTGATTGCCCGCTGGAGCTCTTCTGCCTCTTGCCGCGCCCGTTCTCACCCTTGGGGCCGCGTCGACCCCGGCGGTTGCGCTTGCGGGGTTTGCGGGACACCTTCACGATGGCGAGGCGCCCCCCCACACCAAGAAACCCCGCCTTCGGCTGCTGGATCACTTCGACCTCTGCCTGATCGGCCGACTCGAGTCCAAGTTCGCTGACCGCGGCCTCGACCGCGATTTCTACCGTCGTTCCGGTAGCTTCCACCCACTCCATCGTCTATTTCCTCCTGCGGCGGTTCTTCTTCTTGCTGGCGTGCTGCGACGGACCTTCGCCTCCGGTCTCGCCGTCTTCCGGCGGTGCGTCGGGAGGAAGGGCCGGCTTCTTCTTGTCGTCTTCTCCCCCGGCATCCATCCGCAAGATCAGCGCCTGCTGCCCGATCCTGAACAGGTTGGACGTTGCGAAGTAGATTCCAAGACCTGACGTGAGCGTCCAAGAGATGAACCCAAAGAAGAACGGCATGATCTTCATGGCGTTCTGCATCGATTGAGCGGTCTGTGACTGTTCTCCTTCGGGTTTCTTGCTCGTTCTCGTCGTCTGAATCTGCTGGTAAAACCCTGCGGCAACAATGAGGATGATAAGCAACACGTACGGAAGCGCCGTGAGAATGTCGCCGCTCTTGATCGCGTCGGGGACCACCGAGCTAGGGGAGAGGGTGAGGTCCATACCGAGGAACATGGTGTTGATGGCTTCGGTACCGTCGCCGATGTACTTCGAGTACGCCTCGGTGCCGCCCTCCGGTACCTGGATACTCCGCAGCACCGAGAAGAGACCGAACCAGATCGGCATCTGTACGATCAGCGGCAGACACCCGGCCGCCGGATTCACGCCGCGTTCCTGGTACAGCGCCATCAACTCCTTGTTGAGTTCTTCCTTGTCTCCCTTGAGTTCCTTTTGGAGGCGCTTGACTTCCGGTTGAATCTCTTGCATCGCCTTCATGGACCGGGTCTGCTTCAACGTCAACGGGAAGAGTACGAGGGAGATCGCCAGCGTCAGGAAAATGATGGCAATTCCCAGATTTGGAATAATCTGGTAGAAGAAGTTCAGAACTCCGCCGAGGAGGTCGAGGAGCAGGTTCCAGGGATTCACGCGTCGCTCCCAGCGTTCGTGTTGTCGTCGTTACTGTGTTGGCCGGGCTCCGGTACGGGATCGTATCCGCCTTCGTGGAACGGTTGACAGCGTCCGATTCGTTTGACGGCCATCAGCGAGCCGCGGCCCGCCCCATAGAGGCGGATCGCGTCATATCCATACGCAGAGCAGGAGGGATAGTACCGGCAGTTGCCACCCATAGCGGGAGAAAGAATCTTCTGGTACACCCGGACCGAGGCCATCAACACCCGTGCGGCCGGCGACGGCTTCGCTTCGACGGAATCGCTCATCGTTGCGCCTCGTTGTCTCCGAGACCAACTGCCTCGCGCAGGCGGCTGATGAGTTCCTCGAAATCCGTCGTCACGGCACTCTCAGGAGCGACCACGACGTACGCCGTGTCCGGCTGAAGTTCAACGCGCATCATGGCCTCACGAAGACGCCGCTTCGCCCGGTTTCGCCTCACGGCGTTGCCAACGCGACGGGACGCAACAAACCCGACTTGCGGGGAGCCGGTCTCGGCCGGTGTACGAATCACGGTGATCCCTCCCGAACGCTTCGTCTCACCGGTGCGGAGAACGGCAGCAAGCCGCGCCGCTGGTCTCAGTGAGACGAACGAACGTCCGTGATCAGGCAGTGAGCTGCCGCCGGCCTTTGAGGCGACGACGTTTGATCACGGCGCGCCCGGAACGAGTCCGCATACGGGTACGGAATCCATGCTTCCGCTTGCGGCGTCGCACGTTGGGTTGATAGGTACGCTTCATGGTGAGGTATCCCCGATTGGGAGGTCGCAGATCGACCGGGAAGGTTTTGGACGCCTCAATTCTACGGTTGGTCGCGGTCCTATCGGCCTTCGTTGAGCGAGGCCGCGAAGTTTCCCTGCGTTCCGCGAAATTCCGTCAATGACCGCGAAACATCCCTGCGACCGATTTCGCCCGGAATCGAGGCCTCACGACCAACTTGCCATTTCTTCCCAGCCCCGCATACCCTTTCGCAGCAAGGCTTTCGGCAAACCGTCGCTCGATCTGGTCGCGAGCTACCGTCAGATTTCCCCCTCTTGCCGCCTTCTCCGACCCAGCCATATACTCGCCGCCGCTTGTGTGAATTCGTCCATACTTCCCCGGAGAGGTGTTCCGGTTGCGTCGGCGCTGCGGGATTGGGTCGGAACCAAGACAACGAGAATTGTCCACACCCTGTGGACAGGTGTGTGGACAGGATACTGAACAGGAAGCGGGGCATTTCAGGTGGCAGAACCAAGCTCGTCCACCGTGGAGTGGGAGACGTTCCATCAGCAGGTTCGTCGCCGAGTAACGCCGGCCGCATGGCAAACGTGGATCGAACCGCTCGCCTCCAGCGTGGAGTCCGGCAGCCTGCGTCTCGTCGCTCCTACGGACTTCCACTACCGCTGGGTCGGGGACCGCTACCTCCCTGCTCTCCAAGAGGCAGCCATGGATACACTCGGCCTCGATGTCGAGTTGTCCGTCGTTCCGACCGTCGTCGCATCGTCGACCGACATCTCTTCCTCTCCCGAACCTCGTCAAGTCTCCCTCCCGATCGACACCGTTGATCCGACACGACGACACATCAACGATCCGCGGCTCGTCCCGAAGTACACATTCGACAACTTCGTGGTTGGGCAATCGAATCGGTTCGCTCATGCCGCCGCACTCGCCGTAGCCGAACAGCCAGGGAGTCACTACAACCCGCTCTTCATCTACGCGAACGCTGGACTCGGAAAGACCCACCTCCTCCATGCCGTCGGCCACCATCGCATCGAGTTCGATCCCATGGCTGTCGTTCGCTACGTCTCGTCGGAGCAGTTCTTCAACGAGTTCATCAACGGGATCCGGAGAAAGCGCATGGACGAATTCAAGGACCGCTACCGCACCATCGATGTGCTGCTCCTCGACGATGTGCAGTTCTTCGAAGGGAAGGAACAGATCCTCGAGGAGTTCTTCCACACCTTCAACAGCCTCTACGAAGCCGGGAAACAGGTCGTGATCAGCTCGGATCGTCATCCAAAGCACCTCTCAACACTCGAGGATCGACTGCGAAGCCGTTTCGAATGGGGCCTTCTGACCGACATCCAGAGTCCCGACGTCGAGACCCGTCTCGCCATCCTCCGAAGGAATGCCGACTTTGCCCCAACACCCGTTCCACCGGATGTCATGACGTTCATTGCAGAGAACGTCCATCAGAACATCCGTGAGTTGGAAGGGGCTTTGACGAGAGTCACAGCGTTCGCCTCACTTACCGATGAGACCATCACGCTCACCATGGCTCGGGAAGTGCTTTCCGACATCGTCGATACCGACCGAACGTCCCCACCCTCCGCGGAGCGTATCCTCCAGGTCACCGCCGACTACTTCTCGACCACCCTGGACGATCTTGTTGGACCAAGCCGGCGACAACCACTCGCCCGCTTCCGCCAGATAGGCATGTACCTCTGCCGTGAACACACCGATCTCTCCCTCCCAAAGATCGGCGCCCATTTTGGGGGTCGAGACCACACGACCGTCATTCATGCCGTAGAGAAGATCAAGACACTGATGCGCACCGACAAGGACGTGTTCGATCAAGTCTCGCAGCTCGGACAACGCCTGAGGACAACATGAGGGTTGTCCCCATGCTCACCGGCGCTCATCGCGTGCCTGTTGAGTACCCTGGTTCTGCTCACAATGCCTGTGGAAGCAGAAAGCGGTTGGACGGCGTGTTTTTCCGGCTTTCTCCACAATCCACAGCGCCTACTACGACTACTACCGTTTGAATTAGAACTACTCAAGAAGCAGGGGAAGAACAACTGTGCGTATCCGAGCTGAACGTGACGATCTCGCTGACGTCCTAACGAGAGCAGGTCGGGCTGTGGGAAGCAGATCACCGCTTCCGATTCTGCAGGGGCTCCTGTGCGAAGTCGAAGGCGGTCGCCTCCAGGTCACCGGAACGGACAACGAAGTTTCCGTGCGCACCTACCTCGAGGTCGAAGCGATCGAAGACGGAGCTACGGTCGTTCCGGCGAAACTTGCAGCGGACGCAGTGAGGAAGCTTCCAGCGGGAGCCGTCTCAATGACGGCGGCCGACGGCGAAGTAGAGATAACCGGCAACGGACCTCGCTTCCGGTTGCGAGAGCTCAGCGTTGCGGACTTTCCGACGATCGATGACACGCCTCCTGCCGAGACGGTCGACGTGGTCGGTGAGACTCTCGTCAAGGCTCTGAGTCAGGTTGGGATAGGCGCTTCGGGGGACGAGGCGAGGCCGACGCTCACCGGTGTTCTGTTCGAGGAGAACGAGGGAGGGCTTCGGCTGGTTGCGACCGACTCGTATCGACTCGCTGTGCGTGATGTGCTCGGGATTGGGGCGACGGGATCGAAACTGGTGCCCTATCGCGCCTTGCGCGAGCTGGGTCGTACGGTTGGTGACGGACCGATGAAGGTGGCGTTGGGAGACCGGGAGGCAGTCTTCATCACGGACCTGGGCCGACTGGCCGTGCGGATCATCGACGCGACGTTCCCGAAGTACCGACAGTTACTCCCGGATTCCTACCCGAACCGACTCGAGGTGCCCAAGACGAGCCTCATGGATGCCGTCGGGCGTGCGGCCCTTGTCGCTGAGGATCACATCCCGGTGCGCCTGAATCTTCACGATGGTGGGGTCGAGTTGAGCGTCATTCGCCAAGAGGTTGGCGAGGAGACCGAGCACATCGAAGGGGTGTATACAGGCGAGGAGATGACGATCGCTTTCAACACGCGTTACCTCACCGAGGGAGCGAGCGCCATCGACTCGGACACCATCATTCTCGAGACCATCGATGCCCTGAAGCCGGGTCTCTTGCACGGTCAGGGAGACGAGGACTTCCGCTACCTGTTGATGCCGGTGCGGCTCTAGGCGGAGGCTCCCCGCAAACGACCACCGAACGGTGAAAAGGTGCGCCGGGAGGCGAATGATGCATCTGTCCTGGCTGGAACTCACCAACACCCGGTGTTACGAGACGCTGCGCTTCGAGCCGGGCGAGGGTGTCAACGTACTCATCGGGAGCAACGGGGCGGGAAAGACGAGCATCCTCGAAGCAGCGGCCTACCTCGGCCTTCTGAAGTCCTTCCGGGGAACCCCGGACGATGCCATCGTTAGGAACGGTGCGGCACAGGCGGTCATTCGCGGCGAATTCTCCGTCGAGTCGGGTACTACACGCGTTGAGGTCGAACTACCGCGGCCGGGGAGGCGCCGCGTCTTGGTGAATGGCAAACGACCGCAACGCAACCGAGACGTTCTGGCACAGATCCCGATTGTTGCCTTTCAGCCGGATGACCTCGATCTCGTCAAGCGAGGGCCGGGTCTGCGACGTGCATACCTCGACGATCTCGCCGCACAGCTCTGGCCTCAGGCCGGCGCCGACCAGCAGGACTACGAACGGGCGGTTCGACAACGAAACTCGCTGCTGAGACAGGAGGGCAGGCGAGCGGACCCGGTCACACTCGATGTGTGGGACGAGCGGGTTGCAGTCTCCGGGGCCGCAGTGTTCGATCACAGGCTTCGTGTGCTGGAAACGCTCGACGCTGCCCTGGGCGAGGCATATCGTTTGGTGGGGGAGCGCGGTGCGCTGACCTGGGTTTACGTTGCCAACTGGGGTGCGTCGATCGACGCCGGAGGTGGAGTCGACCGGCTCCGCGATGTCTTGCTCGAGCGACGTCCTCGGGATATGGATCAGAGGACAACCAGCGCTGGACCTCACCGGGACGACCCCGCTCTGATCGTCGATGGTCGATCGGCGCGCACGATGGCGAGCCAGGGCGAGCAACGAACGGTTGCACTGGCACTACGCGTGGCGGCATATCGGGTGCTTAGCCTGCACCGACCGACACGCCCGATTCTCCTGCTCGACGACGTCTTCTCCGAACTCGACCCTGCACATGCCCGGGGGGTGATGACGCTCCTCGATACCGGTCAGGTTTTTGTCACAAGTGCGAGAGAAGATGAGATCCGAACGGCCGGCCGACGATGGGCGGTCGACGGAAGGACCGTGACATGACCAGAGCCAACTACTACCGGGCCGAACCAAACCGCCGCGAACCGGAAGTCGTCGATGACCTGATCGGATCGATTGTGGAGAAGGCAGGCGCAAGCCCCGACCTCAACGTGTCGAAACTGGTCTCATCGTGGAACGATATCGTTTCAGAGCGTTGGCAGGGTCGCTCGAGGCCCATCGGCGTGCGCGAGCAGACCCTCCTCGTCGAGGTACCGGAGGGAGCCGACGCCAGCTTGCTTCGGTACGACTCGGCAGATCTCCTTCGTCGGATTTCGGCCCGATTCGGCCCCGATTTGGTGCGGTCGGTGAGGTTCCGTGTTGAAGGGGACGGCCGTGGCGGAAAGCCTTGAAATGAAAGAGGTTCCCGCCGGAACCGGCTATGATTACACCGGTGTCAGTAGCCCCCACTGAGCGCCTCCGGGGGCGAGCCTAAGGAGTCCCGTGAGCACGACGAATCGCGCCAAGAACGCGTCATACGAAGCAAAGGACATCAAGGTCCTCGAAGGCCTCGAGGCGGTCCGGAGAAGGCCCGCGATGTACATCGGGTCGACCGGGCCGCGCGGCCTGCACCATCTCATCTGGGAGGCGGTCGACAACTCGGTGGACGAGGCGATGGCCGGCTACTGCACCCGGGTGGAAGTCGCGCTACTCGCAGACGGGGGAGTTCGTGTTCGCTACAACGGCCGGGGTATTCCGGTACTGAAGCATCCGAAGACGAAGCAGTCTGCCCTGACCACAGTGATGAC
>CBFDAN010000003.1:0-21791 GCA_965602815.1 uncultured bacterium | reverse complement strand
GCCGGCGATGCGGGTACGAAGATCGAGCACCCGACCTACGCGGAATAGCGTTGGGACATAACAAACGAGGACACCGTGTTCCGGTGTCCTCGTCTTCGGGGGTCTCTACGGCTTCACCCGCTTCGCGTGGTTGGCGGAAGCAGCGATTTCGCGGACCCGGACCATGTAGTACATTGCATCGGGATGCATAGCTCACTCTCCTCGTGCGATCATCGTGTGTTGATACGTGGATATATTACCGTACAACACAGCGTAATGTGTAATAATTCCCTCTATGGATGAACTTGACCGAAGAATTATCACCATTCTGGCGGAAGATGGTCGAACCCCCTACCGCGAAATCGCCGAACGCACCGGTGTTGCGACCACCACGGTGCACCAGCGCGTTCGTCGACTCACAGAACAGGGAGTGATCGCGGGAACCCGGATCATCATCGACTGGGAGGCTGTGGGGCTGCCTGTGACGGCCCTGGTAAGCGTCGAGGCACCTGGGGACATACCGCTCGCCGACGTGGCGGAGTCCATCGCCAGCATCCCGTTGGTTCAAGACTGCCACGCGGTCACCGGCGAGTTCGACCTCCTGCTGACCGTCCGTGCTCGCTCGTCGGACCATCTCGGCAGCATCCTGGAGAGCATTCGACGATTCGCTCCGGGGCGCAGCCGCACACTGGTTGTCCTTGCGACGTATTTCGAGGGCCGTACGCCGGATCTACCGAATCGACCCGATCTGCCGGATCGGGGCTGATAGCCTCGGTACACTCTCGGCGTGGACTCATTCCCGTTCTGGATCTTCTTTGTCGTCATTGGGCTCATCGTCGCAGGCGTGTCCATCTTTGCTGCGAAGAAGCAACTCGATGCGATGAACGCGGCGTGGCAAAGCGCCGCCGAGACACTCGGCTTCAAGTTCGCACCCGGGTCGTGGCGCGGCGGACCCACGGTGACCGGGATGCTGGACGGATCTCCGGCCGAGATTCACAGCTACACCAAGAGCTCCGGCAAGAACTCGACAAGGTACACGCGCTACACCGTGAGTTTTCCCGCGGTCGGAGTAGGCCTGCACCTCTCGCGTCAGTCGGGACTCGGCTACTTCCTGAAGGTCCTCGGCACCCAGGACATTGAGATCGGCGAGCCCACGTTCGACGAAGCCTTCATCGTTCAGGCGTCCGATCCGCAGGCCGCGCGAGCCATCCTGACCCCTGGCACGACGATGGTGCTCAACCGGTTGATCGCGGTGCACCCCGAAATCGTCGTGTCGGACGACCGTCTGGTCCTCGATCGCAGGGCGACCGTCCGCGATTCGGACATCCTCGTGTCGACGCTGCGGAGACTCGCATCGGCTGCAACCGTTCTGGGTGATGCTCGCGAGTCCGAAACCCTGTCGACGCTCGTTGAGCAGCGACTCGCGGGCACCGTCCCGGAACCCTACAAATCGGACCCGAACAGCAAACCGACCGTCGACTCACAACTCTCGACCGGTGAAGCATTGATGGCAGCGGGTTCCTTCGGCCTGGCCGGCCGAATCTTCGAGGCACTCGGCGCTCAACTCCCTGCGGACGTCGAGGTTGCGGGCTGGTCGGAGCACGCCCGGCGGTCAGCCGCCGGCTCGTTCACGAACCAGCAACCGGACGTCCCTCCACCACCGCCTCCAGCGCCACCACCGCGAGCCGAAGCCGAAGAAATGCCTGCTCCGGTGTCCCGGGAGGTCTCGGATCCGCTATCCGTGGAAGTTGAGTCAGGGAAGGGCGATGACGTCGATCGTGATGCCCTGGCGCTCGCCACCGACCTCTTCAGCGAGAACCGACTGAGCTTCGAAACAGCGCAACTCTTCGATGAGAAGCACGCTGGACGCGACGTCGAATGGACCGGGAAGGTCCGCAAGGCTGTGGTCGTCGACCACGATCGCCTGCTCGGTGACGGACCGTTCATAAAGGCCGTCATCGAAGTTGCGTCACTCGAGAATGACCTCTTCGGCAACACGGTTGTCAGCGCCGTTGCCGCACTCCCCGCCCAGGCCGCCGACGCCCTCCCCGAAGGCAGCACCGTCACCTTCACGGGCCGCCTCATCGGCATCGACGCGTTGGTGCGCAACATCTACGTAGGTCAGGCGCGCTTGATGTGATGCGAAGCGAGGGGTAGGGAGACACGAGACCCGAGACTCTCCTGTCTGGTGTCTCATATCTCAAGTCTATTCCCACACATCCGCGGGCAGGCGAGGTCCGATCAGCGGCGAGTGTCTCGCGGAATCGTCAGGGTCTACACCGGGAGGTGTTCCGCCAGATACGCCACCAGGTTCTCGATCGGGATTCGGTCTTGTTCCATGGTGTCGCGGTCGCGGATCGTGACCTGGTCGTCGTCGAGGGTGTCAAAGTCGACTGTCACGGCATACGGCGTACCGATCTCGTCTTGTCGTCGGTACCTGCGCCCGATCGACTGCGTGATGTCGACCTCGATCATCCAGCGGCCACGCAGCAGATCGGCGACGCGGTCCGTCACCGCGACGAGGTCGTCCTTCTTGGACAATGGCAAGACTGCGACTTTCACCGGTGAAAGACGCGGATCGAGTTTGAGCACCGTTCGCTGCTCACCCCGCACCTCTTCCTCCCGATAGGCGTCGATGAGGAACGCGAAGGTGGTGCGAGTCGCTCCCGCGGCCGGTTCGATGACATACGGGAAGAACCGCTCGTTCGTCGCGGGATCGAAGTAGGTGAGGTCCTCTCCGGAGTACTCGGCGTGTGCCTTGAGGTCGAAGTCGGTCCGGTTGGCGATCCCCTCGAGTTCATCCCAACCCCACGGAAACAGGTAGTCCACGTCGTAGGTGCTGGATGAGTAGTGGGAGAGTTCGTCCTGTTCGTGCTCACGAAACTGAAGGTTCTCCGCAGTCATCCCAAGATCGGTGTACCAATTGCGCCGCTCATCGATCCAGTACTTGAACCACTCGTCGGCCTCGTCGGGATGACAGAAGAACTCCATCTCCATCTGCTCGAATTCACGGGTGCGGAACACGAACTGCCCGGGGGTGATTTCGTTGCGGAACGACTTGCCCACCTGGGCGATCCCGAATGGAAGGCGCTTGCGCACCGTGCGCCGGACGTTCTCGAAATTGATGAAGATGCCCTGGGCCGTTTCCGGCCGCAGGTAGACGGCGTTGTCCTCACTTTCGACCGGCCCCATGTGGGTGCGAAACATGAGGTTGAACTCGCGAGGTTCGGTGAAGGAGTCCTTTGAACCACACGACGGGCATTGGTCCGCGTTCTCGAGCTTGTCGAGGCGGAACCGGTTGTGGCATTCGCGGCATTCCACCAGCGGGTCGGAGAACGATGCAAGGTGGCCGGAGGCGACCCACACCTTCGGAGACTGGATGACGGCGCTGTCGATCCCGACCACGTCGTCACGCAACTGCACCATCGATCGCCACCACTGATCCTTCACATTGCGGAGCAGTTCGGCCCCAAGCGGACCGTAGTCATAGGCCGACCGGATACCTCCGTAGATTTCTGATGATTGGAAGACAAAACCCCGCTTCTTGGCGAGGTTGACGATCGTGTCGAAGTCGGCGGCCATGGATCTCTCTCTGTCAGTGATTGGCCCGGGATGGTAATGGGAGAGAAGAGCCAAGAGCCAGGACACGAGACACGAGACCTCGGTCGGCCGTGTCTCGAGTCTCGTGTCTAGGGTCTGTCGTCGGCTTTCCCGAATCTTCGGTCCCGCGATTGATATTCGGCCACACAGCGCGCCAGCTCGCTTCTGTCGAAATCGGGCCAGAGGACGGGGGTGAAGACGAACTCTGCGTAGGCCGACTCCCAGAGGAGGTAGTTCGAGATGCGCTGTTCCCCGGACGTTCGAATGAGCAGGTCCGGATCAGGCATGTCCGGCCAATAGAGCCGCTCCGAGACCGCGTCCTCATCGACGTCGGCCGGATCGAGCGTGCCTGCGGCGACTTCGTCTGCGATCCGGCGGGCGGCGTGTGCGATCTCGGTCCGCCCGCCGTAGTTGAAGGCGTACACCATGTTGAGCCGGGTGTTGCCTGCCGTCTGCTCTTGGGCAATCCGCATCCGGTCGAGCACGGGTGGCGGGATGCGGGTGTCGTCGTGGTCACCGATGAAGATCACGCGAACACCGAGTTCATCCAGTTCGTCCCTGCGCCGTTCGAGCAGGTCTACGTTGAACTCCATGAGGAAGGCCACTTCGTCGGCGTCCCTCGACCAGTTCTCCGTCGAGAATGTATAGACGGTCAGCCATTCCAGTCCGAGATCGAGAGCGCCGTGCACGACATCGAAGAGAGCGGGTTCCCCCTGCGCATGCCCGGCAGTTCGGGGTAGGCCACGGGCGTTCGCCCACCGCCCGTTGCCGTCGAGGATGATGGCGACGTGCCGCGGGATCCGATCCGGATCGACAATGGGCGCACCGTCAGGCATCGAGCAACGCCATCGAGTCGAGCCGCCGCTCGAGGTGGTATTCGACGAACCGGCGGGTCACCCCCATCGCCTCCCCCGTCATCGCCGGATCGGCTTCCGGTAGCGCCGACAGATCCGCCGCGGCAGCGGCCGCAAGATAGTTGGTCACGCCGTCCCGCAGGGCGTACGACCCCGGCGTCCGGCATCGGTCGCAGAGCACTCCCCCGGCAGCAAAGCTGAACCGCGTGAGCCCATCACCGGTGCCACATCCGGCGCAGTGCTCGAGTGCCGGCGCAACACCGATGATCGCTGCGGCTTTCAGGAGGTACGCCGTGAGGAGATCGGGATGCGGTTCGATCCCGTCGAGTGCACGAAGACCGCGTTGGAGGAGCAGGAAGAGCCGCCTTGCCGGTTGATCCTCCTGGGCGACAACATCGGCGATTTCGATCATGGTGCCGGCGGTGACTACTCGGTCGAGATGCAGGCGCAGCGTCGGAAACGCCTCGATCATCGATGCCTGGGTGATCGTGTCGAGATTCTTCCCCTCATAGAGGACGAGTTCCACATGGGCGAAGGTCTCGAGCCGGCCACCGAACCGGCTCTTCGTCTTGCGAACACCCTTCGCAACCGTCCGCAGCTTCCCGCGATTCGGGCTGATCAGGACAACAACCTTGTCCGCCTCGCCGAATGAGTACGACCGGAGCACGATCCCCGTGTCGTTGTAGAGAGCCATGGGTTGAGGGTACCGCCGCGAACCCGGGTAGCTGGGGAGCAACAGCGAAACCAGAGACGCTAGACAGGAGACTCGAGACGGTGGGTTCGGTCTCCTGTCTGGTGTCTCCTGTCTAGCGTCTGTCTCAGAACCCCAGTCGGTCCAATGTCTCGTCCTTGCGCTGCCAGTCCTTCTCCACCTTGACCCTGAGATCGAGGAACACCGGCACACCAAAGAGGCTCTCGAGTTCCTTGCGGGTTTCGACTCCGACGGTCTTGATCAGCTCGCCGCCTTTCCCGATGATCATTCCCTTCTGCGACTGCCGCTCGATGTAGACCGATGCAGGGATGAAGAGCGCACCGTTGTCGCGTTCCTCGATGTCATCAACTACGACGGCGAGCGAGTGTGGTAGTTCGTCTCGCAGGCGAGCGAGGTACTTCTCCCTCACCAACTCCGCCGCAAGCAGCCGATCCGGCTGGTCGCTGTGCATGTCGGGAGGGAAGAAGAACGGACCCTCCGGCATCAGCGGCTCGAGCTCACCCCGAAGCGCGTCGAGCCCATCACCCTTCAGCGCCGAGATCGGGACAAACGCGTGGAAGTCCCATTCCCCCGCTCGCGTGAGCTGCCTCAGGATGTCCTGGTGTGATGCGCGGTCGGTCTTGTTCACGGCCACAACAACGGGTGAACCGGCCTCGGCGAGCCGCTCGGCAATGAGGCGGTCACCAGGCCCAACCGGCTGCTCGGCGTCAAGCACGAACAGCGCCGCGTCGGCCTCGGCAATTGAGCCATGGACGAGTGCGTTGAGGCGTTCGCCGAGCACGTTCCGCGGCTTGTGAAGCCCTGGGGTGTCGACGAGTACCAGCTGGGTCTCCCCTGCCGTGGCGACACCCCGGATCGTGTTGCGCGTGGTCTGCGGCCTCGGCGACGTGATCGCCACTTTCTCACCGACCAGAGAATTGACCAACGTTGATTTGCCAACGTTTGGTCGACCGACGACGGAGATGAAACCGGCGGAGGTCAACGGCGAGCCACTCGGACACGAGCGACGCGACGGCCCTGAACCTCTTCCGCCGTCAACATGACATCGTTGTACTCGAACGACTCGCCCACGTCGGGCACACGCCCGGCAAGGCCGAGAACAAGGCCCCCGACCGTGTCCCACTCTTCATCGGGGAACCGGATATCGAGGGTGTTCGCAAGGTCATCGACGTCGAGTCGCGCATCAACGAGATACTCCCCAGAGTCGAGCGGCACCACCATCGGTTCTTCATCGTCGTATTCGTCGACGATCTCTCCGACGATTTCTTCGATCAAGTCCTCGATCGTGACGACGCCCGCGGTCCCACCGAACTCGTCGACGACGATGGCGAGATGTTTCTGCTTCGCCTGCATCTCGCGCAGCAACTCAGAGATCGCCTTCGTCTCGGGCACGTAGTAGGCCTCGTGCCCCAAGTCGCGAGCGGGGCGGGGCGGTGCCGCCTGGTCGTACAGCGTGAGAAGGTCTCGGGCGTAGAGCAGCCCGACGATGTCGTCGATGTTCTCCCCGGTGAGGGGAATCCGTGACCGTCCGGCCTCGAGCACGAGGTCGACGGCGTCGTCCGTTGATGCCGTGGCGGACAGCGTCACCATGTCGGTGCGCGGCACCATGACCTCACGGACAATCGTGTCGCCGAATTCGATGATCGAAGAGATGAGTTCGCGCTCTCCGCGATCTTCGTCGTCCTCATCGTCGTCCTCATCGTCGTCCTCATCGGATACGAGGTCGTTGGCGGCATCGCCGACCCGGACCGCGATCGCAAGGAGGCGAGAGAACCGATATGCGAACGAGCGAGGACGAGATCGACCAATAGTCCGAGGGATGAGGTCAGACAGAAGCACGATGAGCACCGTCATCGCGGCGAATGCGACCGCGAGCTGCCATCCCGAGAGCAACCGCGCGAGTGCCCACGAGGCCGGGATCACGGCAAGGATCAGCAGCGTGGTGACCACCGTTCCTAACGCAGGTTGGATCCTGGGGCGGTCTTCGAGCAGGTCGGCAACAACACCAGCGCGTGCATCGCCCTCCCCGGCGTCATGGAGCGCATCGGCTCGCGGGGTCCGAACCAGGGTTGCACCCGCGGCGCGAACGATCGCTGTCAGGACGAGGACCACTGTAGAGAAGGCGAACGCTGCGGCGATCACGGTCTCACTCTACCGACCCGGGCAAGGAGCTCGCGCTCCCGGCTCTCCATACGAATCGCGTCGGTCTCGTCTTCGTGATCCCATCCGAGGAGATGCAGGAGGCCATGCACCACCATCAGCGCAAGCTCGTCTTCAAACGGGGATCCGTGGCGCTCAGCGTTCCGCCGCACGACCGAAGGCGCGATGAATACGTCGCCGAGCTCGATCGGTGGCCCACCCGGCGCCCTTTTCGGAGGTGACCCCGGGGTCGCAGTCTCGATCGGGAACGAAAGCACGTCGGTCGGGCCTTCCTTGCCCATATGTGCTTCGTTGAGCTCCGTCATCTGTTCTTCATCGATCAACACGAGAGCGACGCCGGTTTCCTCGTCGAGGCCCTGGTCCTCGAGAACGATTTCGGCGAGCAGGAGCAACTCGTCGGTGACGATCGGTTGGTCCTGCTCGTCGGCGAAGAGGACGTTCACCCAGCCCCCTCGCCGGAAAGCTCGTCGTCGGGCGGGTCGACGGGAGGGGTGCTGGTGGCCGACGTCGGAAGCGCTGCTGCGGTTGCCCCGTTGACCGATCCAGCGACCTTCGGTCCCGGGAAGCCCGGATAGGGCACGCGTGCGTGGTAGTAGCCCATGAGCGCTCGCACCAGCTCGGCCTTGATACGGGTGAGGTCGCCAAACGTCAGTTGCGACTCGTCGAGTTGGCCGTCGTCCACCTTCTCGGTCACTACCGTCTCGACCACGTTCTTGAGACCGGATGCCGTCGGATCCTCGGTACGGGAATAGGCCCGAGCAGCGGCTTCGGTGGCATCGGAGATCATCACGATCGCCACCTCCTTCTGCACCGGTTTCACGCCGTGGTGTCGGAAAAGATCCGGGTCGACGTCGGGGTCGACGTCGAGGGCTTGGTGGTAGAAGAAGCGCATCAGGCTCGTCCCGTGATGCATGCGAATCCCGTCCGTGACATCGCCCGGGAGGCGGTATCGCTTGGCGAGCTTCAGGCCTTCTGTCACGTGGGATCGGATGATCTGCGCAGACTCCTCCGACGGAAGGTCGTCGTGAGGGTTCGAAACCCCGAACTGATTCTCGACGAAGTACTGGGGCAGGGTCACCTTGCCGAGATCGTGATACCACGCTGCCGCCTGCGCGAGCAGAGGATCAGCGTCGATCGCCCTGGCGGCGCGCCCGGCGAGCGCCCCGACCAGCATCGAGTGGTTGAAGGTCCCCGGGGCCTGTTCCTCGATGAGGCGCAGAGCCGGATGGTTGCGGTCGAGCAGGTCGAGCAACCCGAGCGATGTGGTGATCCCGAAAGCCGTCTCGAAGAACGAGACGAGACCGAGCGAGATCAGGCCCGCGATCAGCGCTCCAACAAACGCCCAGACCGCAGACATGGCGATGTTCCCGTCCCCGAACACCCACTCCACGGTCGCAGCAACCGGGGCAACGGTGATGGCGGATAGGAGGACGGCCACGCGCAGTTGCCGCCGTGACGAGACGCGCGACACAAACGCCACCGGAACGACGGTCGCGATCCCCGCATAGACCGTGTAGGCAAGATCGCCGGTCGACGCGGCGGTGAATCCTGCCATGGGGATGGCCAGCACCACAGCGGTGCGCGGATCGAAGAGGATCGCAGCAAGGAATCCGATGGCTACCGCGGGCAGGAGGTAGCCGAGAGAACGATTGTCGTCTGCGATCAGCTCGGGGAGGCGAGACATGAGCGCCGACATCACCAGCAGGATTGCGAGTACCGCCATGTGGCGCGGCTGCGTCCACTGCGCCGGCGCGATCCGCCAGAGGAAGAACGCTGCGAGCAGAACGGCGAGGACACCAAGCAGTGCAATCGCGATCCCAGGTGTTCCGCCGATGACCTCCGGTTGGTAGAGCCCAAGTTGGTCAATCGCCTGGAATTCGATGTTCGAGATCGGGTCACCGACCTCAACGATGGTATCTCCTGCACGGTACGTGATCGTCACCGGCTCGACGGCCGCCGCCTCTTCCTCGCGGAGTGCATCGGTCGCGTCGTTGTCGACCCGGAGATTCGCCTGGAGGCTGAACCCAACGAGCTGAGCAATCGCTTCGCGTGCCATCGATTGCTCATCGATCGGAAGGCCTACCACGAAGAGCGGTGGACGCGTGATGGGGTTCAGGTAGAGGTCCTGGCGCTCGGTGAGCTCCGACGGCTTGATGCCGGCCTGGAGCTCATCGTTGACGGTCTCCAGGCTCTTCTGCTCGACCGAAGCGAAGACCCCGTCTTCGCCTTCTGCAATTCGATCCAGGTCGTTGTTGTAGAGCTCGACGAATGACGGGATCGCCGACGTGAGGGTCGGGTGGGCGATGCTGAGCAGCGCAATCTGGTCTTCCAGCGTCCTGCGAGGAAGGGTCGTGGTCGTCGTCGTTGGGGGTTCGGTTGTGGTGGTTGTGGTCGAACTCGTGGTTTCGCCCGGCTCCGTCGAGCTCGTGGTCTGCTCGACCGTGGTGCTCGTCGTCGATGACTCTTCGGGAGGAATCAAGGACTCGTCGATTGCGACGTCCCTGAGATCGACAAAGAACGAGTTCACCTCGCGGATGACGGTAAGGGTCGCGTCGTTGTCATCGGTATATACGGTCTCCACAGACCGCCGGGCGACATCACGCTGGGCTTCCGTCGCGTCCTCGTCGACGATCGGATCGGTCGATCGGGAAGCGATGAACGTCTCAGGGGACGGCTGCCCGACCGCGAGTTCAATTGGGATGCTTTCACCGGTGTCCCTCCCCGCAGCCAGGATCACCGAGACCAGCATGACCGTGATGAACAGAATGCCTGTGTTGATCAGCGCGGAGCGGTTGAACCTCACGTTCCGTTCTCCTCAAAACGGCGGTACGCCTCGACGATCGCAGCGACGATGCGATGGCGAACGACATCCTTCGCCGTCAACTCCTCGAACGCAATGCCTTCGATTCCGGCGAGCACACCTGCGACCATCTTGAGACCCGAGCCTCGTCCGTCGGCAAGGTCGACCTGGGTGATGTCTCCGGTCACGACCATCTTTGAATTGAAGCCCAGTCGCGTCAGAAACATCTTCATCTGTTCGGGGGTGGTGTTCTGCGCCTCGTCGAGCACAACGAACGCGTCGTTCAACGTGCGACCCCGCATGTAGGCGAGCGGAGCAATCTCGATCGTCCCGCGTTCCATCAGCCGCGCGGTCTCTTCCGGGCCGAGCATCTCGTACAGGGCGTCGTACAGCGGCCTCAGGTACGGGTCGACCTTGGCTGCAAGATCACCCGGGAGGAATCCGAGCCGTTCACCTGCTTCTACGGCGGGTCGGCTGAGGATGATGCGCTTCACGGCTCCGGAGACCAGCGATTCAATCGCGCACGCCATGGCGAGGTACGTCTTTCCGGTCCCCGCGGGTCCGATGCCGAACACCCGGGTGGGGACCCGGATCGCATCCACAAACCGCTTCGCCCCGACCGTCTCCGGCCGCACAGGGCGGCCGCGCCCGACTGCAATCGACTCGGTGAAGACACCAGACGGACTCGGCACATCTCGCCGAACGAGGTCGATAACGCGAGTGACGCGATCGTCGTCGAGTTGCTGGCCCTCCTGCACCACGATGAGGAGTTCTTCGAGGACAGTCCCCGCCGCCTCGGATTCATGCTCGGGCCCGGTGATATTGATTTCGTTCCCTCTCGCAACGATTCGGGCCAGGGGGAAAGCCTCTTCCACCAGTTTCAGGTGCGCGTCGCGTTCGCCCAGCAACTCGACCATGAGGTGGTTGCTCGGAACGCGGACGCGAACGTCGGTGGTGGTGTTGCTGGTCACAGAAGAACACCCTCGGAGGCGGAGAACATGTGCTGGAAAGCTAGGCCCATCGGGTGATGATGAGTATATCGGTGGTATCCGTCAAGCCATCGAGCCGCGGGAGGCGCGAAACGACCGTCCGGGAGAGCCGGAAGGCACGGGCTTCAGGGGCGGAGCGAGATACGGACTTCGTCGATACGATTGGCGAACTCTTCGTCCTCGCCGAGAATCCGGGAGAGTTGCCGGAGATCATCGCGGCGAACTGTGAGCACCTTGCCGTTGAAGTCCTGTCGCTCCATCTGGATGGATGCAAGGAAGCGTTCGATCAGGTCACCCTCCGGGCCGTCGAGATCTCCAAGCCGGGCGAGATCGATCGTGACCGTCTCGCGATCCGGATCGACCACCATCGCGGCAGGCTCGGGTGGCAGCAGCTGCACCACGGGAACGCCGTAGTAGCCGGCGAGTCTATGGAGTCGTGGAACCGAGAGGCTGCGCTCGCCGCGTTCGTAGGCGCCAAGGACGGCTGCCTTGAACTCACCTTCCGAGACGCGTTGGACGTCTTGGAGTGAGAACCCACGCTGGCGCCGGATCGACCGGAGGCGCTCCCCCACTCGTTCGTTGTACGACACGATGGACCTCTCCCGCTGATGCCCAGAGCAACGCCCCAAATGCTCTGCGTGGGCAGTCTACGCCCCTCCGACCCGTGCCCGCAAGGCCATTTCCTTCCAGCCCCCGGGTATCGGGTGATCGTCGGGAGTGAGGATTCCACTGAATCCACGCGAAATGGCACTGAGCAGCCATCTCCGGCCGATCTGATTCGATCAGCGGCGGAAGAGGCCGCGTTTGCGTTCAGCTGGTTGCTCGTTGCGGAGGGCACCGTAGGATCGCAGAATCTCGGCCTGCTCCTCGTTCAGGTCGGTCGGGATCGCGACGCCGATATGGACCAGCATGTCGCCCCGGCCGCGGCGCCTGAGACGCGGCATACCCTTCTTGTTCAGGCGGTAGACCGTCTCGGGCTGGGTACCGGGAGGGAAGTCGATCGTCTCCGGATCCCCGTCAATCACCGGGACGTTCACCGTAGTTCCGAAGACTGCCTCGCTGATGCCGATCTCGACGCGATGGTGGAGTTCGTCGCCGTCTCGTTCGAAGCGCTCGTCCGCTTCCACGTGAATCTCAACGTAGAGGTCACCGGGAGGGGCTCCTCGCTCTCCGGCACCACCTCGACCGGACAGGCGAAGCCGTGTTCCGTCCTCGACTCCCGGAGGAACTTCAACGGGAACCGTCCGCTCCACGGACACGAGACCGTCGCCCTCACACGTCGTACATCGGTGCTCGATGATTTGGCCCTTGCCACCACATTGTGCGCACGGAGCAACCGTCATGATTCTCCCGAGGAATGAGTCGCGCGCGACTTGGACGCTGCCGGCGCCGCGACATGCGGGGCACGTGACGGGGTCATGCCCCGGCTCCGAGCCGCGACCACCACAACGATCGCACGTCCCCGGCGCACGGAACTCGATCTCCCGGCTCGACGAGATCGCGGCCTCCTCGAGCGTCAGTGAGATCGAAGCCCCGATGTCCGGACCGCGCCGTGGCCCTGCACGGCGACCGCCGAATCCGCCGCCGAAGAACTGTTGGAGGATGTCGTCGAGCCCACCGAACTGCGAGAACAGATCCCCGCCCCCGAAGACTTCGCCGTGGTCGTAGCGTGCCTTTCGCTGCGGATCGGAGAGCACCTCATAGGCTTCGGCGATTTCGCGAAAGCGGGCCTCGGCCGATGGGTCATCTGGGTTCGCGTCAGGATGGGTATCACGAGCGAGACGACGAAATGCGTTCTTGATTTCGTCGGCCGTGGCATCCCGCCCGACGCCCAGGGTTTGGTAGTAGTCCTTCATCACTCGGTGCCGAGGCGTTCTTCGAGGTTCTCGCCAATCTCTTCGACGACCCTGATGGAGCGTCGGTAGTCCATCCTCATCGGGCCGAGCACACCGACGCGTCCCGACCCGCGCGGACCGAAGGGAGTGCTCACAACGGCAAGGTCGAGCGTGTCCCCGATCTCTTCGCCAATCCGAACGGTTGTGCCTTCGGCCGGTTCACCGAGAATCGCCTGCACGTCGCTGTCGCGTTCGAGCAGATCGAGCATCCGGTGCACAATTGCGAGATCCGCCCAGAGCCCGGCCAGCTGACTCGTCCCCCCGATGAAGAGTTGGGGTGCCGTGTTCTCCGCGTGCTGAATCTCCTGGTGGACGGGATCGATGATCCGCCTGACGAGGTCGGGCAGATCCCCGCTGCTGAGGCGCTGGTCCTCGCTGGCCTCGTCACGGTCGCGCCCGGCGTAGACACCTTCGATCACCCGCTCTGCCTCATCAAGCTGTTCTTCGGTCGGCTCGAAACCGAGGGTGACAACGTGCTGGGTGACCTGACCGGTTTCGCCAATCGTGACAACGAGCACCGCCGTCGAGCCGAGGCGGACGAAGTGGACCGCGTGGATCCGGCTGACATCGGCTTGGGGTCCGATGACGACGGCCGGGAGATGTGTGATATCGGACACGAGACCGGACGTGTCCTTCAACAGCTTCGACACCTCGCGGTGCACATCGGCAAAGAACGAACGGATGCGGTCGTGGGTTGCCGACCGTAGCCGCGCGGGAGAACAATGATCGACGTAGTAGCGGTAGCCCTGATGGGTGGGGATACGGCCCGCCGAGGTGTGGGGTTGTGCAACGAAGCCGTACGACTCGAGCCTGGCCAGTTCGTTGCGAATGGTGGCCGACGACACGTCGAGTGCGCTGCGTTCGAGGATTGCGCTGGAACTCACCGGCTCACCGGTGCGGATGTACTCCTCAACGAGCGCCTGGAGTACGCGAGCTTTGCGATCGTCGATCATGATCGAAAGCTAGCAGTCGTCGGCAGAGACTGACAGCACGGATCGCGCCACAAGATCGGTGAGAAGCGGCTTCAGCACGACAACGCGACCGTTGCGCACCCCAACCACGCCGGTGTCTGCCAATCGCCTGCCTTGGTCCGAGGCAAGGAAGGGGCCGCCGATCGACCCATTCTCGACCCCGACTGCAAGGCGGAGGCCAACCATGAAGCGCTCTCGCTCAGATTCGAACGCGTCGAGCCGCTCACTTCCGGATCTTGCTCGCTCCCCAGCGTCGATCTGGGCCAGATACGCGTCAAATCGCCGAATGTTGCGCGACCGGACACCGAACCGATGGTCGTGCGCACCGGTTCCGAAAGCGGCGTATTCACCCATCATCCAGGTTGAGAGGTTGTAGCGGCATGTATGGCCGGCTCGTGCCCAGTTCGAGACTTCATAGCGCGTGAGACCGGCAGCACCGGCACCTGCTTCCAGATACTCAAATCGATCGGCCTGCAGATCGGGGTCCGGACCCGGCGCACCGGCGATCACGGAGCGACTGAGCGCTGTACCGCCTTCAACGGTGAGGGCGTAGGCCGAGAGATGGTTCGGTTCGAGAGCGAGCACACCATCAACCGAGCCTCGCCACGAAGCTTCCGACTCCTCCGGGGTTCCGTAGATGAGGTCGACGCTGACGGTATCGAATCCGGCCGATTTCGCTATGACCACCGCAGCGGTCGCCTGCTCGGGTGAGTGCACACGTCCGAGGGCGTACAGCACGCCGGGATCGAGCGATTGGACGCCGAACGAGACCCGGTTGAATCCGATGGCTCTCAGTTCGCGGGCGAAGTCATCAGTCCAGTCCTCGGGGTTCGCCTCGATGCTGATCTCGGCACCGCTGGTAATGCCGAGGAGCCCATCGATCGCGTCGAGAATACGGCCGAGCTGCGATCGGGGGACGCGCGTCGGTGTTCCACCGCCGAAATTCACGGCGTCCACGGCGAACGGCCCAGGCTCCATGCCGACTTCCGCAACAACTGCATCCACGTACCGGCCGATCTCGCCCCCGCCCGGTTCGTCGGCCGCCACGACCGCAAAATCACAATACGGACACCGCCGCGCACAAAATGGAAGGTGGACATAGGCAGACCGCCAGCCGGCCGCACGGTCGGCAAGCGCCGGGGAATCTGGCCGCTCAGCCTCGTGGTCCGTGCTAGACAAGATCCACTCCGCTACCAGCCTCGGGCTTCGGGCTCGGAGTTTGCAGCTCGCAGCTCAGATTCATGTCTCCAACTTCAGCGCCGCGACAAACGCCTCCTGCGGGACTTCCACCTGGCCGACCATCTTCATGCGCCGTTTCCCTTCCTTCTGGCGCTCGAGAAGCTTGCGCTTGCGGGTGATATCACCGCCGTAGCACTTCGCGGTGACATCCTTCCGTTGCGCCTTGATCGTCTCTCTCGAGATGATTCTGGTGCCGATCGCTGCCTGGATCGGCACATCGAAGAGCTGGCGCGGGATCAGTTCCCGGAGCCGACCAACCATGGCCTTTCCGTACGGGTAGGCCTTGTCCCGGTGCACGATCGTTGAGAACGCGTCAACCGGAATGCCGTTCAGCAGAATGTTCACTCGGACGAGGTCGGACACCTGATAGTTGTCCGGTTCGTAGTCGAGCGAGGCGTACCCCCGAGTTCGGGTCTTGAGCTGATCGAAGAAGTCGAACACGATCTCCGCAAGGGGGATGCGGTAGTGCAATTCAGCTCGCTCGGGCGAGAGATAGGTGATCTCCCCCATCTCCCCGCGCCGCTGCTGCACGAGGTCCATCACGGTCCCGATGTACTCGGACGGCGTGATGATCATCACCTTCACATACGGTTCCTCGATCGAGACCAGCGACCCGGCGTCTGGGAGATCTTGCGGGCTGCGAACCGCCACCTGCTCACCGGACGCAAGGTTGGCGAGGTAGGCGACGGAAGGTGCCGTCGCGACGAGGTCGAGATCGTATTCGCGCTCCAGTCTCTCCCGAACGATCTCCATGTGGAGGAGACCGAGGAACCCGACCCGGAATCCGAAGCCGAGGGCCCGACTCGTCTCGGCCTGGAACACAAGGGACGAATCGTTGAGCCGAAGTTTGTCGAGCGCCTCGCGGAGCCGCTCGAATTCGTCTCCATCTGTCGGGAAGAGTCCGGAGAACACCATTGGCTTGGGCTCGAGGTAGCCGGGCAGTGCCTGATCGGTTGGCGTCGCAGTGTGGGTGACGGTGTCGCCGACACGAATCAGGTCGATCTCCTTGACGCCTGTGATGAGGTATCCCACTTCACCGGTCGCGAGGTCCTCGACCACTTCAAGCGCCGGTCGCCTGATTCCGAGTTCGGCGGCTTCAACGTCGAGCGAGGTTGCCATGAAGCGGACGTTGTCGCGTCGCGACATGCTCCCGTCGACGATCCGAACCGAGCTGACCACACCGCGATAGGTGTCGTAGAACGAGTCGAAGACCAAGGCTCGCAGCGGCGCATGTTCGTCACCTCCCGGCGGCGGCAGTCGATCAACAATGGCCTCGAGCAGTTCATTGATTCCGGAACCGGTCTTGGCAGAGACGCGAATGACTTCGCCCGCCGTGCCTCCCAGCACCCCGGCGAGTTCCTCAGCAGCCCGATCCGGGTCAGCCGCCGGCAGGTCGATCTTGTTCACGACCGGGATGATCTCCAGCCCCTCTTCAATGGCGAGGTAGGCGTTCGCGAGTGTCTGAGCCTCAACCCCTTGGGAGGCGTCGACCACGAGGACTGCGCCCTCGCACGCCTCGAGGCTTCGCGAGACTTCGTAGGAGAAATCCACATGCCCCGGGGTGTCGATCAGGTTCAGCTGATACGAGACACCAGAGTCGGCCTTGTAGTCGATGCGAACGGCATTGGCCTTTATCGTGATTCCGCGTTCGCGCTCGAGATCCATGTCGTCGAGCACCTGCTCACGCATGTCGCGCTCGGAGATCGCCCCGGTTCGTTCGAGCAGCCGGTCGGCCAACGTCGACTTGCCGTGGTCGATGTGCGCGATGATGGAGAAGTTGCGAATGCGCGAGAGCGCGGTCATGGGATCGATCCGGGAGCGGGGTATCTCAGTGTACCGTTGAGCCGTTCTCCTGTTATCGTTACGGCTCGTTCCCACCACCTCGCGAGGTTCGTCACGTATGGCCAACATCAAGTCTCAGAAGAAGCGCAACCGCCAGAACGTCACGCGGTATGCACGCAACAAGTCGTTCCGCTCGGAGCTGAAGACGCGCGAGAAGCACGTCATCGAGGCGGCAGAAGCCGGTGATGCGGCCAAGACGGAGGAACTCCTGCGCGATGCTCAGAAGCGCATCGACATGGCCACGTCGAAGGGGATTCTCCACGCGAACACGGCGGCGCGGCGCAAGTCACGTCTCACCCGACGGGTTCGCTCGACCCTCTCCTGAACTGGTGACCGATTCGTCGACCTGGCTCACGCCGGCCGCCCACGACAAGCTCCAGGCCGAGCTCGAACAGCTGTCTACGGCCGGGCGTATTGAAATCTCCGCTCGTATCGCGGAGGCGCGCGAGCACGGCGACCTCAAGGAGAACGCCGAGTACGACGCGGCCAAGAACGAGCAGGGCATGATGGAGGCTCGTATTCGCAAGCTCACCCATCTCCTCGATTCTGCCGAGGTTCGTGAGGTAGAGAATTCGGGTCTCGTGGAAGTCGGGACCGTGGTGACGGTGATCGACGACGACGAGGACGAATACGAGTTCTTCGTCGCCCCCTCCGAGAACAAGGTTGCAGGGATGCTCCTCGCCTCACCGCAGAGCCCGCTCGGCGAAGCGCTCCTCGGTTCAGCCCCCGGTGACGAGGTGAGCTACGAAGCCCCCGGCGGAACGTTCAACTATCGGATCGCGGCGGTCAGGGTCTACGAAGACTGATCTCTACCCTTCACCGAGATCGGTCAGAACCCGCCAGCGAGACCCGAGACTTGAGACACGAGACTGATCTCGGATCTCGGATCTACTTCCCCAGCCACCTGCACATTGCGACCGTGAGGCGTTCGAGCGTCACGCGATGGGTCGGTTCGGGAGCGCTCTTGATCTGAAGGTCGGCGCGGGCCAACGCTTCAAGTGAGCGGCGCAGAGATTCGGCCCGAGTCGATGAGCGCCGCTCCCACACTTTCCGGACGGGGAACGACGTCGGTGACGCACCAACCCAGCCCGAGTAGGTCTCTCGATCGGGCGCAACCGCGGCGAGCGACCGCCTTCGCACCTCACCTTCCAGGTAGGAAAGCACAACGAGCGGATGGCCGTGCTCGAGGAAGTCGGCGAGGCGTCGCAGCGCTTCGCCCTCGTTGCCCGCGGTGATCGCATCCGACAGCAGCCACATCGGCTCATCCGGACGGTTCGAGTAGCGGCCGAGGACATCTTCCTCGGTGATCGTCTTCCCGTCGGCCGCGAGCTGGTCGAGTGCTTGGCCGAGGGCTGCCACATCTGAGCCAAACCGACGGAGGAGCACGGCTACGGCCGCCGGCTCGATCTTGATCTTCCGCTCGGACGCAGCGTCGGCGAGCCATCGCGAGGCATCCCGTTCCCGGTACTTCTTGATGCTCTCCGTCTCGCCATGCTTCCGAAGCGTCGCACCGAGGGGAGCAGGTATCGCCCCGGCGGCTGCAAAGACGGCCGTGACCGCATCGGGATCGGCGGCGATGACGAGTTCGGTGATCACCTCGGCCTCTGCCTTGAGGAGGTTCTGTGCGTCGACGACCAACACGCCGTCTGCGTCGCCGAACAGAGAACCGCTCTGCAGCGCCGGAACGATCCCTTGGACGGACTCTCGGAGCTGGCCGTCCGTGTCCTCTGAAGCGCCCCGGCCCGGTACGTCGATGCGTTGGTGATCAGTGACGCCGGCGCTCTCGAACACGTGGTTCGCTTTGTCGAACATAACCTCGCGTTCGCCCGGTCCGGCATCACGAGGTCCGCTGATCACGGTGAAACCCATGGCACGAGTCTCCGCGCTCCGGCGCCGCTGCGCAAGTCGGACGAGAATCTGATCGCTCAACTAGCCCGGTCAGAAGTTCGGGCGGCTACTCCGCCAGAGTCATAGCGTGGTCGGGGCGGAGCAGGAACGGCGGTAGGTACGCCGGGATGTTGGAGAACGGCAGCACGTCGGGATGAAGGGTGATTCCAAGCGCCTCGCTCATGAACCGCCGCCTGGCCTGGATCCGTTCCCACGCGGCCGGGTACTTCGAAGAGAACTTGCCACGCAACATATCGTCGGCGAGCGCGATCCCGTCTTCGATGTTCGTCGTGAAGTACTCGGTCCCGGTCGCCGGTATCACGTCGACCTGAAGGGCCATTCCCGACCGCAACTCGATGGTTGATCCGGGCGCAACCGGCGAATTGACCCACTCATCGAGATGAAGTTGATGGCCGGGATTCAGGAAGATCCCGAAGAAGGGGTCCCCGAGGTGGCGATCGATGATCTCCTGGAGCGCTCCCCCGGACTGGCCGACGTGCAGGGCTTCGTACCACTCGGCGATCGCCTCGAAGTACGGAGCGACCAGCCGCTCCACGTAGTCCTGGATCTCCTCCGGCAGCTCAGCGGCGTCCTCGACGATGAACCCGGCTCGACAGTTGAGGGCGCCCCAGATGCCGAACGCCGTGGTGAAGCGGTCCCCGCGCTCGATGCGACGGTCCCCGGGACTCAACAGACCGAGCGTCGCCCGGGCCCCACTTGTCAGCATGAGGTGGCAGGACAGCGGAGCGCCGTTCCATTCGAGGAGACGCACGGCCTCATCCTCTCTCATGCCGGGTTCGAGTCCGAACAGGAGGTTCCGAATTCCGGTCGAAGTGTGACATGCGGCGTACTCGAACGCGGCAAGCTGCTCGACTTCGTTGATCACCCGGAGTCCGTCCGCAGCATCGGTGAGGACGCCCCCGGCGTTCTCTGCGACACCGCTTTCGCCGACCGCAGCACGTACTTCGTCGACGACGAACGCCGGCACTTCGATCCGCGTCCGGTCGGAGTACTCCTTCCACCCGATCATCCCTACTCGGACCCCTGCCGTGATGCCTTCGCCGGCGAGGATGGCCGAGAGAGAGCGGGACCGATCCCTCGGTTGACTCGGAAGGCTGAAGTCCTGGTGGAGTTCGACGTGCATCGGCAGCGGGGCAGCTTCGGCCATCCCAACACACTCGTTCCCGGTGAGCAGAAGCGGCAGGTCCTCAGATCCTACGATCATGACCGCTTCCTCAAAGCGCGGATCGAAGCCGGTCAAGTATGCGAGGTTGGCGCTGTGCTCGCGGTCGGCGTATACCACTCCGAAGTCATAGCCGCGAGCCGCGAGCCGGTCGCGGAATCGCCCCAAACGCTCGCCGTAGATCGCGTCCGGGATGGCGGGTGCCGTCTTCGGCATGCCGAAGTCCGGCAGTTCGATCTCACGAAGTCTTGCTGTCGCCATCCGGTCCTCCAGTCGCCCTCAGCCTGCCGCCGGTGTCCACTCCTCCGGAGTCTCGGACTCCGGAGTGATCGTGACGAACTGGTTCGCTTCAACCGTCATCCACCGCCCAACCGTTCCGTCGGGCCACTGCACGCGGACCTCCGCCTCACCGGAGGGCCCGAGTCCAAAGTGAATCCAGCCGATCTGGCCACCGGCGTGCCCGCCGCCGACGTTCACCTCGCGCAACACGATGTGGTCGCCAACCCTCAGTTCGACCCACGACCCGATGGCGTCCACATTGACCCCTGGCTGCGCGATGTCGATGGCGAGCCAGTTCCCCATGGGAACGGCGGCAGCGGGATCACCCGAGCCGATGTTTCGCCAGACGTTCACATTCTCAACCCGGTTCACCTCGACCAGATCGAGCAACCCGTCGAGGTTGAGATCAACAAGTGCCGCACCGCGGCTTCGGTCGTAGTGAACGATGCCTGCGTCGACCGCGCCTTCCACGAACGTTCCGTCGGGCTGACCCAGGAGCAGGTTGTTGGGATCCGCAGCGGCATACTCGGGCATCGAATCGACGTTGCCCTTGGAGATGAACAGATCGGTGAAACCGTCGTTGTTGACATCCTGAAATTCGGGATGCCAACTCGTGGATGGCATCACATCGTCTCCGACAAATGGCCGGTGCGCCGTCACACCTCGTCGAATCGCGATATCGCCATAACTCGGCTGATCCGGCCCGTCCGTGAGCTCTCGGAATTTGTTGTCGCCCTGGCTGGTCAGGAACACCTCGGGAAGCCCGTCGCCCGTCACGTCGTGGCTCGCTATCCCCATGCCCCAGATCTGAAGCTTGTTCCAACCGTCTTCTCTCGTGTAGAGGCGCGGAGGTTCTCCCTCGTCGATCCGCCAGAGCTGCTCTTCACCATCGCGGTAGTAGTGCATGTCGTTCGCAATCCTCAGGTCGCGTCGCCCGGATCGATCCCAGTCGCTGAAGAGAACGGAGAGCGTGCACCAGCCGGGGCTCAGCGGCGACGGATCCGCGTAGGCCGCGCCCTTGGGCCGGAACATGAGGTTGTCGGAGCACTCGCCGTTCTGCCGACCCTCGTCATCAAGTTCGACGTACATACCGACCGCGAGCGTCGGCATCGCGGCGGTCCCTTCCCAGGTCGCGCTAAACCCTGCGGTCCACTCGTCGCCTCCATCAAAGCCGAGGGTCTCGTTCGCGCGCTCGAATTCGCAGTTGCCGAGACCGCGGAACAGCACGTTTTCACCGAAGCGCAGCACTACAAGATCCGTGTGTCCGTCAGAATCGATGTCGATTGGATAGGCGCCCGTGGCTTCGGTCAATTCAGTGCCGGATTGCGCGACCTCGTTGAATCTCAGCGAACCTCCAGCTGGGCTTTCGTTGATGTAGAGCGCGGCGGGATTCGTCCCGCC
>CBFDAN010000002.1:0-22724 GCA_965602815.1 uncultured bacterium | reverse complement strand
AGGCAACCGAATAGCCGACCCGTCGACGGAGACCACCCCCCGCGTGTCTCAGATCTCGAATCTCGAATCTCACATCTCGGATCTCAGATCTCAGATCTCAAGTCTCTCGGCTACACAACCTTCACTCCCGCGATTGCCATCGCCGCGATCGCGCGCGCTCCGTCACCGGGGTTGAGGTTCACCGGGCGGATGCCGTCGGCGAGCACGGTCGTCGCGAATCCGAGACGGGCTGCATCGAGCGCCGTCTCTTTCACGCAGTAGTCGGTGGCGAGACCCGCAACGACGACGTCGGTGATCTCGGCATGTTTCAACAGGTCCTCGAGGCCGGTCCGCGATATCGCACCGGTCTCGGGGTCGCGCACGCAGAACCCGGAGTAGCCGTCTTCGCCGCCGGTGCCCTTCTTGATCTCGGGTCCCGACACCACGAGATCCGGGTGAAAGTCGGAACCCCAGGTGTCGCCCACACAATGCACCGGCCAGATGCCACCGTCCTTGGCGAAGTGTGGTGTTGTGTCTGGATGCCAGTCTCTGGTGTACACGACGGTCGCCGAAGCTTCGTGGGCGGACTCGATCTGCTCGTTGATGAACGGAACAGCTGCCCGTCCGCCGGCAACAAAGAGGGAGCCATCGGGATCGGCGAAGTCGTTCTGCACGTCGACAACAACAAGTGCGGTGGTCGGTGTGTAGTCCATGGAACAATCGTACCGGTCGGTTCCGATCGGTGGCCGACCGCAGCATTTGCGATCAGCCTTCGGCCTCGTCGAGGGCGTCCGTCAGTGTTGTCCACGGGAGATTTGCACACTTGATGCGCACCGGGAACTTCCGTACCCCCTGCAACGCTTCGAGGTCTCCAAGGACGGCGCCTGGCTGTTCCGGGTCGAGCGGGTCTTCGCCCTCATCGATCCCCATCATCAGCTTGAACGCCGCGGTGAGGTCGCGGGCTTCGGCGATCGTCCTGCCGACGACGGCGTCGGTCATCATGGAGCCCGAGGCTTGCGAAATCGAACAGCCTTGACCCTGGATCCTCGCGTCGGCGATGACGTCATCTTCGATCTGAATGTCGATCGAGAACTCGTCACCACACGATGGATTGAGCCCCTCGGCATGGACGTGGGGTCCATTCAGCTTTCCCCGGCGCCGCGGGTTCCGGTAGTGGTCGAGGATGACCTGGCGGTAGAGCTCGTCGAGTGATGACATGCAACGGAGACGATACCCGGGGGCGTGTGTCTCAGGAGCCGAGCCCGAACACCGACCGTGCCTCGAGCAGACTCTCGACGAGGCGATCGACATCGTCGGTGGTGTTGTAGAGATAGAACGACGCACGTGCGGTTGCAGGAACCTGGAGGTATCGCATGAGGGGCTTTGCGCAGTGGTGGCCGGCGCGCACCTCGACACCGAACTGGTCGAGGATGGTCGCAATGTCATGCGCGTGTATGTCGGCGAGCGAGAAGCTGACGGCTCCTCCCCGGTTGGCGGGGTCTCTGGGACCGTAAATCGTGAGGTCCGGGATCTCCGCGAGTCGCTTGAGCGCGTATCCGGTGATCGAGCGCTCGTGATCCCGAACCGTCTCCATCCCGAGGGCTGAGAGATAGTCGACGGCAGCGCCGAGACCGACGGCCTGAGCGACAGGTGGTGTTCCGGCCTCGAACTTCTGCGGGACCGGCGCCCAGCGGGATTCGTAGAGACCAACGTCCGCGATCATCTCCCCGCCGCCCTCCGTTGGTTCCATCTCCTCGAGACGCTCCATCTTGCCCCACATGCCGCCGATCCCGGTGGGTCCAAGCATCTTGTGTCCGGAGAACACGAGGAAGTCGGCGTCCAGTTCTTGCACGTCGGTGGGGGAGTGGGGGACGAGTTGTGCGCCGTCGACCACAACAAGTGCCCCGACCGAACGAGCGGCTTCGACGAGGGCCTTGACCGGGCCCAGCGTCCCGGTGACATTTGACATCCCGGAGACGGCGACCACCTTCACTCGATCGTCCAGGAGATCGTTGAGGCCTGTGAGATCAACCTCGAACTGCTCGTCGAGCGTCAGATACACAAGTTCGATCCCGGTGTATCGAGCGATGAGCTGCCATGGGACGACGTTGGCATGGTGTTCCATGATGGTGAGCACCACCCGGTCGCCTTCGGAGAGGTGATTGAGTCCCCACCCGTACGCGATGTGATTGAGTGCCGTCGTGGCCCCCCGGGAGAACACGACTTCGCTCGGTGAGGCAGCGTTGATGAACGATGCGAGTTTCGAACGGGCGCCTTCGTAGGCATCGGTCGACTCCGCGGAGAGAGTGTGTGATCCGCGATGTACGTTTGCGTTGATCGTTCGGTAGTAGGTATCGACTGCGTCGAGAACCTGGATCGGCTTCTGCGTGGTTGCAGCAGAATCCAGGTAGGTGAGGGGCCACCCGTTGACCTCGCGACTCAGAATCGGGAAGTCGTCGCGGAGGTGGCGGAGATCGGTCAAGTCGTCGCGACTCCACTTCGGTAGTGGTCGTAGCCGGCGTCTTCGATCTGGTCGGCGAGGTCCGGGCCACCGGATGCGACGATTCGGCCGTCGAGGAATACGTGAACAACGTCGGGTGTGATGTAGTCGAGCATGCGCTGATAGTGGGTGATGATCACGAACCCGCGATCATCGTTGCGCAGTCGGCCGACGCCTTCGGCGACGGTCTTGAGCGCATCGATGTCGAGACCCGAGTCGGTCTCGTCGAGCACAGCAAGGTCCGGTTCCAGCACCGCCATCTGCAGGACTTCGTTGCGCTTGCGCTCGCCTCCGGAGAAACCTTCGTTGAGGTAGCGATCGGCGAACGCCGGGTCCATCTCGAGTTCCCGCATGGCCTCCACCACTTTCAGGCGGAGTTCGAGGACGGTGTAGTCGACTCCGGTCCGACTCGACAACGCGGTGCGGAGGAAGTTGACCACCGATACGCCGGGGATCTCCTCTGGGTACTGGAAACCGAGGAACATGCCTGCGCGCCCGCGGGTGTCGGGTGTCGCCTCGGTGATGTCCTCACCCTGATAGGTGATTGTTCCGCGCGTCACCGTGTAGGTCGGATTGCCGAGCAAGACGTTGGCGCGGTACTTTTTGCCGGACCCGTGCGGCCCCTTGATGGCGTGGAACCCGCGGGATTGGACGGTGATATCCACGCCCTTGAGGATCTCAACACCCTCGGCGGAAGCGTGAAGATCGTCGATGACGAGAAGTTCTGGCATGTGATCGAGATTAGGGAGATTCGGACCCGTATCTTCCCGGTTCACCCCAGGATGCTCTGGTACATCCGCTCCCCGGCCTCAACCGGTGTCGTGATGGTGTTCCCCGGAGGTGGGAGCGGGCACGAATACTCCTCGTCGTAGGCGCAGTAGGGATTCGCGGCCCGGTTGAAGTCGACGGTCGCGATGCCGCCGGCACCGATCTCGACGGCGACATACCGGCCGCCGCCGTAGGTGGTGCGGCCGTTGGTTGCGTCGCCGAATGCGAGGAACGCGCCGCCGTCTCCATCATCGAGCACCGTCAGTTCGTATGGGCGCCCAGCCACGGTGATCCGGAGGATCCCCACGCATTGGTAGTGGCTGACGGTACCGGTCGACGACGGCACCGCGACCTTGGCGGAAGCATCGCGAAACGGTCCGGCGAAGACGAAACGTTCATCGGGTTCGTAGTAATCGGCCCCCGCGAAATCAGCACGGTCCTCTTCAGGGATCGGGGAGGCATAGTGCTCGGCAAGGAACTGATCTCGTTCGGCTCGCGCATCGAGGATCGCCGGAGCGTCGAAGGTAGATCGCCTCATAGGATCAAGAACGCAGAATCGAGAACGCGCGACCGAGCGCGAACGTGTCGATTGAGGCAAGGCTTCGATACTCCTGGACGTAGTACCGGCTGATGCCGATCGACTTGAGCACCTCCAACGATGCCCGTGCCCCGTCGGGTGTGCCGTGTGGGACGTTGAGTTCTTCGAGGAATGCCTCATACTCGTCCGCGGTCTGGTCTCGTCGGGCTCCGCGCCGCTCCAGCATGGCCCGATACGAACCCTCGTCGGGAGCAACCACCACAGGTCCTGCGAGGCTCACTTTGACGGCATTCGGGCTGCGTCCCGCCGCCGCGGATGCGGAGCGCATGACATCAATTCGCTGATCCAGGGTCGACCGGTCGGTGACAAATAGGTTGTACTCGTCGGCGAACTGTCCGGCGTAGGTAGGGGTCTTCTTCGGGCCTCCTCCTCCCACCACGATGCGAAGGTTGGTGGGACGAGGCAGCACGTCGATCGGATCCAGGTGGTAGTACCGCCCGGCGAAGCCTTCGTTCGAGTTGAAGGCGGCGCGCAGGTAGGAAAGCGTCTCGCCAAGTCGATCGAACCGTTCCGCCAACGGCGGTAAGTCCAGGCCAAACGAATCGTGTTCGGACTGCATCCAACCGGTGCCGACGCCGAGCGCGAAACGCCCACTGCTCATTTCGTCGAGTGTTGCGGCGGTCTTCGCGATCACAGCGGGATGACGGAAGGTGAGCGGTGTGACGAGCACAACGAGTTGGATCGAGCCGGTCGCTTCTGCAAGACCTCCGTACGTCGTCAGCGCATCGGTGGCCGGGGCCGAGTCCTCCTGGTTGAGGAAGTGATCGGACCGGGCAAATGCATCGATGCCCTGGGCCTCGGCCCATCGGGCGAGGTCACGCAACTCGGCGTAGCTTCCCCCTACCTGGGGCTCGACCATCAAACCATATTCCATGGAAGTGTGCCTAGGTGAGTTCGCTCATGATCGATTCGAGATTCTCGACCGTCGTGGCCCCCGCGACACGAAGGGCGACCGATCCGTCGCTGTTGACGAACACCCAGAATGGGAAACCACCGGAGCCGTACGCCGTGTGAATCGAATCACTGGAGTCGTCGCGGATGACCGGCACGGTCCAGCCTTCCCGGTCGAGCCACTCGGAGGACGGGAAGTTGTCTCTCGTGGATGACATCGCCGTTGCGACCGAGTACATGTCGACGCCCTCCACTCCACCCCCAGAGTCGAGCCACGCCTGCACCGCGGGGACCTCGTTCTGGCAATGAGGGCACCAGTGGGCGAGCAGCACAATGGCCTTGGGGCGTCCGTCGTTCTCGATCCGGACCTCGTTGCCGTCGAAATCCTGCCCGATGACGACCGGGGCGGTCTCTCCGTTTGCGCTGGTGTCCACCTGGGCATCCGGTGGCATGAGGGAGAGCTGCCCGCTGACCTGCGGTTCGCCGTACTCGTTGCCCGGTTCCTCATCGCCGATGACTCCGGAGACAACGGCCACAAGCAAGAGAAGCAAGATGACGGCCGCGATGATGCCGACGATCTTGAGCGTTTGCGGGTTGCCCGACTCCGACGATTGGTTCTTGGTGGACGCGGCCATGGGGCTCCTCTCAGGCGTCGGGTAATGATGGCTGGGGTGCTGGGCTATTTGAACGATCTATCCACAGCAGTGCGAGGATGAGCAGGAATCCGCTCAGCGCCATGTAGGGGATCGTCACGAATCCGAACAGGGTGAAGTAGGCGGCGGTACACGGAACACCGGTCGAGCAGGCAGTGCCGCCGAGATCCGGGAACGCCTGCATCAACCGATGGTATGCGGCGGTGACCGCACCAATCCCGGCCAGGGTCGCCGCATAGATGCGGACGCTGTGGTCCCTGCGCCACGCCGCGATTCCGAGGATCGGCACGAGCGGGTACATCGCAATTCGCTGGTACCAGCAGAAGGTGCAGGGAATCAGGTCGGCGATATCGGAGAGGTAGAGGCTTCCAAGCGTTGCGGTCGTGGCGACGACGAACGCCAGCCAGAGTTCGAGGCCTCGGAGCGCACCGAACACTCGATCCCGGAGTTCAGCACCGCCTGATCCGGTCCGACCGGCGATACCGAGAGCGATGATCCCGAGGGTTGCCACGTTGGCGGCAAGGGCGAGGAGCGCGAGGAAGAAACGCACTGTTTCGAAATCCATGGGGCGGGAAGCTACCAGGGGGTGGTTCTATTGGGGCGTTGTTTCTCGGTAGCCTGGCACCGATGGGTCCCCTCCTACTCGTGCTTGCCCTGGTTCTCGTGCTCGCGGTGTTCGCCGTCGGGATGGCGCTCCAAGAACGCGTGCGTCGGGTCGACGACGGCGTCGTTGTGTACGGCGTCGACGACGCTGTGGTCTACGTGTGGGAGCGCCTTCCCGTGGACCTGGCAGGATCGAACAGCCAATCCGACGTCCGTCGCATCCTCGAGTGGGAGTCGAAACGAGACGGCCCTGCGGTGGTGGGGAGTGTCGAAGTAGCGCAGTTTGTTCAGGATCGTGCGTATGAGACGGGCCACCCCTACGAATCCGAGGTGATCTTCGCTGTGCTCGACCTCCAGGCCGACTACCTGCGTGCGATCGGTGCCGTCGGCGGACCGGTTGATCCGGAGACGTAGATGGGGTCATCCCATATGATCCTCCGATGTTCCGATACCGACTGATCGCAACCGTTCTCGTGGTTGTTTCCGTCGGGTACGTCGCGGCCGGTTGCGGCGAATCAACGGCCGAGACCACTGCAACCCTGGAACTAGGGCCTGTGTTCGGCAGGGGATCGGTTCCCGAAACCGTGCCGGATTCGTTCCCGATTCCAGAGGAGGCCGTCGTCGGGGCAACGCTCGTCGACACCAGCCGTGGTCTCACCGAGATGATCCTGACGTTTCCGGCGGACACCTCCTCCGTGGTTCGGTACTACGAAGAGAACTTGCTCTCTCGCGGCTACGAGATCACGAGATCCGAAGGCTCCGAGACCGAGTGGCGGATCGACTTCACCGAAGAGGACGTCGACGGCGTGATCAGGGTGCAGACCGGAGGAATCGGCGTCGCTGCTGCGACCGTGCAGTTCACCGAACGCTGAGCGGACTATCGTCGGTCCATGGTCCGGCTACGTCGATTCGAATCAAACCGCTTCGTGGGGACGCGTGACGACATGATCGTCTACGACTGCGACGAAACTGAACAGTCTGCGGCACTCGAGTCACGCATGGCAGACCGCGACCTCGTTGGCGAGAAGCTTCTGCAGGCATTTGGTCCCGATGCCCTCGCAGAGGCCAGGAATCGGGGATTCGACTCACGTTGAGCGAATTCATCGACTTCCATGTGCACCCGCCGGTGGAGCCTCTGCTCGCCGGACCAATCGCACCGTATCTCGACAACCTGAATGGCCGCACCGGTAGCGACCTCGAAACCTTCACGACCGACGAGGTGGCCGAGTACTACCGCGAGCGCAACGGAAGCGCGGTTCTGCTCGGCTGGGATACGGAGACCGTCACCCGGCGGCGTCCGTTCTCCAGTGAGGACGTCGCGGCGATGGTCGCATCCCATCCCGACGTGTTCCATGGGTTCGGCTCGATCGATCCCGCACGGGGAGCCCGGGCCGTTGCCGGTGTGCATTCGGCCGCCCGACTTGGGCTCTCCGGCCTTGCGTTCCACCCGGTTGGACAGGGGTTCGATCCGTCTTCGCGGCCGGCGTTCGCCATCTACGAGACGGCCTCCGAACACGGCATGATCTGCCTCTTTCACACCGGGTTCTCACGGCTCGGCTCCGGTATGCCGGGCGGCACGGGGCTGCGCCTGTCCCACGGAGATCCCCGGGCGGTCGATGAGGTGGCGGCGACCTTCCCCGACCTTCAGATCGTCATCGCTCATCTGGGCCGGCTCTGGCGCCATGAAGCGGTTGCGGTTGCGTCGCACAAGTCGAATGTGTGGCTCAATCTCGTGGGTACGGACGGCCGGTCCTTCCTAGAGGACTTCGATGGTGTCGACGTCAGCCGCTGTTTGTTCGGCAGCGACTGGTGTTTCGCTTCGCTCGACGCGGCGCTCGCCGGCTGGAAGGTCGGATCCGTGGACGACGAAACGCGCCGGCGCATCCTCCACGACAACGCTGCTCGGCTGCTCGAGCCCACCCGTGTCTGACGCGACGCGAACCTAGATTCTCGAGAACCACACAGCGGCGGCGACCAGGATCGCCATACCGGCGATGAGGGATGCAAGGATGAGGTAGCGAGTTTGCACGGCAATGCGATCGTACCGAGGTCTCGACAACAAGCGCGGGCGGGCTAGTCTCGACCTGGGCTCATTTGGAGGGAGCGGTGCACGACGTCGTCATCATCGGTGGGGGACCCGGCGGCTACGCCGCTGCGCTCTACGCACACAACTTCGGACTCGCCGTCGCGCTCGTCGAAAAGGAGCGAGTCGGTGGCACCTGCCTGATTCGCGGGTGTATCCCGGCAAAGGCATGGCTCGAGTCGGCATCCGTGTACCAGACCGTTGCACGCTCCGAGGAGTTCGGAGTTCGGTCGACCGAACCCACGCTTGATTGGGCCGCCGCCCTCTCCCGCAAGAACCAGATTGTCGACGGACTCGTTGCCGGATTGTCGGGCCTGCTCAAGACCCGAGGGGTCGCTGTTCACGAAGGCACCGGGCGGATCGTCGACGGAGGGGCCGAAGTCACGGCCACAGACGGTTCCACGACCACACTCCCGGCCCGGGCGACGATTGTCGCCACAGGGTCGGTCCCGCGCTCGATTCCCGGTTATGAGATCGACGGTGAACGAATTGTCACCAGCGACCAGGCACTCGATTGGACCCGTCAGCCGCGTCGCGTGGCCGTAATCGGTGCAGGGGCGATCGGTGCGGAGTTCGCGTCGATGCTGGCCGATGTGGGGAGTGAGGTCCATCTCTTCGAGGCCCTCGACCAGATCATTCCCGGCATGGAGCCGGAGGCAGCCAAGGCCCTCGGAAGGGCATTCCGCAAGAAGGGCATCGACGTGAGGACCGGCATCCAGGTTGGGCCGCCGAGTATCTCCCAGACAGGCGCAGCGGTTCCTGTCGGCGACGAAATGGTCGAGGTGGATGTCGTGCTCGTCGCCGTCGGGCGAGCCCCGGTCACCGACGGTATCGGACTCGAAGCGGCCGGAATCGCAACCGACCGCGGATTTGTACCGGTGAATCTGGAGACGATGCAGACCGTAGCTTCGAATATCTACGCGGTCGGGGACATCGTTGCAGGCACGCCACAACTCGCCCATGTCGCGTTCGCCGAAGCGATAGCGGCGGTCACCAACATCGCCACCGGTGCCGTTGCCCCCGTTGACTACCGGGCTATACCGATGATCGTCTACACCCATCCGGAAGCGGCATCAGTCGGACTCACCGAGGCTCAGGCAATCGAGCAGGGGTTCGACGTCGCAGTGACGACCCACGGCATGCGTGGTGTCGGCCGGGCCATCATCCATGGTGAGACCGGAGGAACGGTGAAGATCGTTGCCGAGAAGGATGGTCCGATCCTTGGAGCCACCGTCGTCGACCCGGTCGCCGGTGAGATCATCCACGAGCTGATGTACGCGGTAGGGTGGGAAGCGCTTCCGGAAGAAGCCGCCGCGTTCATCCATGCCCATCCAACCATTTCAGAAGGCATCGGTGAGACGTTGCTCGCCGCCGCCGGACGACCCCTCCATTGACCATGATCACGAGCCTCGGCAGACGAAGGAGCACGAACCAATGTCCTTGACCGTGACGATGCCGCAACTTGGTGAAACGGTGACCGAGGGGACGATTCTCTCGTGGGCCAAGCAGGTCGGCGATTCTGTTGTTGAGGATGAGGTACTCGTCGAGATCTCAACCGACAAAGTCGACACCGAGATGCCTTCGCCCGCAACAGGCATCATCACCGAGATTCTCGTGGACGCTGGAGAGACGGTCGAGGTGGGAACCCCGATCGCCGTCATCGGAGAATCCATGGACGCCACATCGCAGGATCCCGGCGCGCCTCCCACGACTGCCTCAGCCCCTGCCCCTGAAGCTCAACCTGATTCGGAACCCGCAGCGCCGCCCGTTTCTGCAATGGGCCCGACCGGAACAACCGCGATGGGCCCCACAGGGGCCGGCGATCCGGCGCCGAGCGCCGCGCCTCCTCCATCGGCTGCCACCACCGGGACGCGTCGCGCTGTTCTCTCCCCGGTTGTTCGCCGTCTCGCCGCGGAGCATGACGTAGACCTCGACCTTGTCACCGGGACGGGTGATGGGGGTCGCATCACCCGGAAGGACATTGAACGCTACGTGGCGACCCCAGCGCCCGCAGTACCGCAGCCGGAACCGGAACCGCAGCCGGAAGCCGAACAGAAGGCCGCCGCCGAGTCCGCGCCGCCTCCGGCTCCCGCACCGTCTCCGGCTCCTGCGGCGGCGCCGCCTCTGGAAGCCGTGCCGGTCGAAACGGTGGCCCCGGCGGCAGCGGAGAGCCCACCGGCTGCCGCATCGCCGCCTCCGGCAGCGACGACGGTGACGATCACAACCGGGAGCGGCGAAGAGGTCACCGAGCTTCCACGACTCAGGCGCACCATCGCCGAGCACATGATCCGGGCGAAGCAGACGGCGGCACATGTCTGGACATCGGTTGAGGTCGACTATGAAAAAGTCGAACAGGCCCGCCTCGCCCAGCGTGCTCAGTTCAAGGCAGACGAAGGATTCTCGTTAACCTATCTGCCCTTTATTGCTCGAGCCACGATGGACGCCCTTGCGGCGTTTCCGGTGGTGAACAGCTCCCTCGACCTCGAGGCGGGCACGCGCATCAACCACAAGGCAGTGCATCTCGGGATCGCAGTCGATCTGGCATCCGAGGGCCTCCTGGTCGCGACGGTGCGGGACGCCGACGGGCAGACGCTGAAGCGTCTTGCGCGGAGCATCCGAACCATGGCCGTGAAGACCCGCGACGGTGATATCACGCCGGATGAAATCTCCGGGAGCACGTTCACGATCACGAATCCGGGGCCATTTGGCTCGTTCATGAGCGCGCCGATCATCAACCTCCCGAATGTTGCGATCCTGTCCACCGACACAATCGCGAAACGGCCGGCGGTTGTGTCGCTCCCGGATGGAAACGACACGATTGCCGTTCGACACATCGGCTACCTGGGGCTCACGTGGGATCATCGAGCCTTCGATGGCTCGACTGCCGTTCTCTTCCTCGACCGCATCCGGACGAATCTCGAAACCTGGGATTGGGACCAGGAACTCAGATGACCCCAATCGATCCGCGATTCCGGGTCCGGTGGCTCGGGCGGGTTGGGTACAACGAGGGGCTGGATCTTCAGCGCGCCGTGTGGGAATCCCGGTCGAACGGTCGGATCCAGGATGACTACCTTCTGCTGCTCGAACACCCCCACACGTACACCGTTGGGCGAAATGGCGATGGATCGAACCTGAAGATCGAACCACCGGAACTCGAGTCGATCGGTGCGAGCCTGGTCTTCACCGACCGCGGTGGCGACATCACCTATCACGGTCCGGGGCAGCTTGTCGGGTATCCGATCGTGAAAGTCCCGACGCGGACAGGTGGTTGGGACTCGGTGGGACATCTCCGAAGAATCGAGGTGATGCTGATCGCCACGCTCGCGGATCTGGGCGTGCGAGCGTGGGCAGAAGATGGATTCACAGGAGTCTGGACCGATCGGGGCAAGGTCGGTGCGATCGGCGTGCGCGTGGCATCGGGAGTGGCGATGCACGGCTTCGCCATGAACGTGGCTCCGGATCTCGGCTATTTCGACCACATCGTGCCGTGTGGGATTGCCGACCGGCCGGTCACGTCCCTCATCGAGATTCTTGGTACGCAGCTCCCGATGGAGTCCGTGGTCGAGGCATTGCTGCCGCACGCGGTGCACGCGTTCGGCGGTGTACCCGAAATCCAGCTCGGTACCTTCGTTCGTCGTGTTCGAACCCGCCCGTACGACGTAGACGCCATGGTCGAAGCCGGCGTGTTCTCCTCCCGCCGCAACGGCGAGACGCCAATCGCGATCCGTGGTGTCCTTCCCGGCGAGCCGGAGAAACCGGAGTGGATGCGGGTTCGCGCCGATCTCTCCACTGAGGGATTCCGGGACCTGAAGAAGTTGATGCGTGGGATGGAGCTGAACACAGTATGTGAAGAGGCCCAGTGCCCGAACATATATGAATGCTGGGAGTCAGGAACATCCACACTCATGCTGCTCGGTGACACTTGTACCAGGGCGTGTGCGTTTTGCGACGTCACAACGGGCCGACCGGGCACCGTCGATGTCGACGAACCCCGGAGAGCGGCCGTGGCCGTGGAAGAGATGCAGCTGCGGCACGCCGTACTGACATCCGTGAATCGTGACGATCTCGCGGACGGGGGAGCGGGCGTTTTCGCCGATACGATCGAAGCGATTCGCGAGCGACTGCCCGACTGCGAGGTTGAAGTGCTGATCCCGGACTTCAAAGGTGATCTCTCAGCCCTCGAGACCGTGATGGCGGCCAAACCTGCGGTCCTCAACCACAACACCGAGACGGTGCTTCGACTTCAGCGCGAGATTCGCACCGCTGCCAACTACGCGCGGTCCCTCTCACTGCTGGCTCGAGCCAAGTGGATCAATCCATCGGGCGTCGTCAAATCCGGACTGATCGTCGGGATGGGCGAGACCGAGAGCGAGGTCATCGGAGCTCTTGCGGATCTTCGGGCCGTCGGTGTCGATATCGTGACGATCGGCCAGTATCTTCGGCCCACCTCTCGCCATAGACCGATCGATCGCTACGTCCATCCGGACGAATTCCAGCGATACGCCGACGAGGGCCGCCGGCTCGGGCTTGCTCACGTGGAGTCCGGACCGCTCGTGCGGTCGTCGTACCATGCCCGTGACTCGTTGGAGGCCGCACGATGACGGCCGGGCGAATTGACGCGACGCAGCATGCCATGCGGGCCAGAGGGATCGACGCCTTGCTCGTCTCGATCGGATCGGACCTGCCGTACCTCACGGGGTACCGAGCTTTTCCGCTCGAGCGCATCACTGCTCTGGTTCTTCCGGCGGACGGCGATCCGGCGCTGTTCGTTCCCGAACTCGAGGCGCCGCGGGTCCACACATCGGTTGCCGTGCACGCGTGGGCAGAGACGGACGACCCGTTCGGTCTCATGGCTGCGATGCTTCCAGAGACGGGAACGATTGCGGTAGGGGATCAGATGTGGGCGTCGTTCCTCATCGCATTCCAGGCTCATCTGACCGGAGCGTCCTTTGTCGACGCGGAACCCCTGATGGCGTCCTTGCGGGTGATCAAGGAGGCCGATGAGGTCGCCGCGCTCCGTGATGCGGCACACGGCGTCGACCGAGTCGCAGACGAACTCTGCAACGTGCGCTTCTCCGGTCGTACGGAGCGCGAGATCTCGCGTATTGTCACCGATCTGACCCTCGCCTCGGGACACGACTCGGTTTCCTTTGCGATCGTTGCGTCCGGCCCAAATGGTGCATCGCCGCACCACGAAGCATCCGACCGGACAATCCGGCCGGGAGATGCCATTGTGATCGACTTCGGCGGCCGGGTCCGTGGGTACGGCTCAGACACCACGCGGATGTATTGCGTTGGGCACACTCCGGACGGTTTCGAGGACGCGTATGCGGTCCTCGTCTCTGCGCAGAAAGCGGCCGTTGGTGCGGTCCGGCCCGGCATGACCGCCGAGTCGATTGACGCGGCCGCCCGGTCCATCATCGACGACGCGGGATACGGAAGGTTCTTCATCCACCGAACCGGACACGGGATCGGCCTCGACGCACATGAGCAGCCGTACCTGGTCGAGGGCAACGAACAACCGATCGAGGCGGGTATGGCGTTTTCTATCGAACCCGGGATCTACCTTCCGAAACGGTGGGGGATGCGCGTCGAGGACATCGTGGTCGCCGTTGAAGGCGGCGTCGATCGCCTCAATCGGTCGTCACGCGCGCTCCGCTTCGTCGACTGACCGATTCCCTTTTGGGATTACGCTGGCAAAACTACAGGAGGTTGCAGTGGACAACATCGTCGAACAGCAGGCCACGGACGCGCTCCGGATACTCTCGATCGACGGGGTCCAGCGGGCCAACTCGGGCCACCCGGGGATGCCGATGGGTATGGCGGACATCGCAGCCGTTCTCTGGTCCCGATTCCTCACGATCGACCCCGACAACCCGACGTGGGTCGACCGGGACCGGTTTGTGCTCTCGAACGGGCACGGATCGATGCTTCTGTACTCCTTGTTGCACCTGTCCGGTTTCCCAGTGACGATCGGCGACCTCAAGAACTTCCGCCAGCTCGGGTCGGTGACGGCCGGCCACCCGGAGTACGACCCCGAGCGCGGAATCGAGATGACGACCGGTCCCCTCGGACAGGGTTTTGCGACGGGGATCGGGATGGCGATCGCCGAGGCCCATCTGCGCGCCGTGCTCGGCGTAGATCTCGTTGACCATCGCGTATACGGATTCGTCTCGGACGGTGACCTGATGGAAGGTGTTGCCGCCGAGGCCGCATCACTCGCCGGTCACCTCGGGCTCGGCAAGATCACCTATCTCTATGACGACAACCACATCACGATCGACGGCGCGACTGATCTGACATTCACCGAAGACGTCGGCGCTCGTTTTGATGCCTACGGCTGGCACACCATCGCGATCGACGGGCACGACCGGGAAGCGATCGCGGCGGCGATCGCGGCGGCGAACGAGGATCCGAGGCCATCGCTGATTCTCTGCCGGACCCACATCGGCTTTGGATCGCCGAACAAGCAGGACACATCGGGTTCCCACGGATCACCGCTCGGACCCGACGAGATCGAGCTGGTTCGTGCGGCACTCGGCTGGGACCACCCACCGTTCGAGGTGCCCGACGAGGTGTACGAGTTCTATCGCAACGGCATGAGCCGCGGTCGTGAAGCCCGGGCGGCGTGGGTTGCTCGCCGCGATACCGCATTTGCAGAGGACGCTGCGCGAGAGACGCAGTTCGCCTCCTACTTCGATGCCGCGCCGGTCCATGTCGGTGTTCCCACCTACGAACCGGGATCGTCGGTCGCAACCCGGGTGATCTCAGGGGCCGTGCTCCAAGGCGTAGCAGCGGCCTACCCCGGTCTGATTGGGGGGTCAGGAGATCTGACGCCATCGAACAACAGCCGGATCGAGGCATCGCAGGACTTCATCGCCTCCGACGCGGCCGGCCGCAACATTCGTTTCGGCATTCGTGAGCACGCGATGGGGTCGATCGCCAACGGGATCACCGTCCACGGCGGCCTGCGCGGCTACGGCGCCACGTTCATGACGTTCTCCGACTACATGCGCCCGGCCGTGCGGCTGGGCGCCCTCATGGGGGCGCCGGCGATCTGGCTGTGGACGCACGATTCGGTATTCCTCGGTGAAGACGGGCCAACACACCAACCGGTGGAGCACCTCGCGGCGCTTCGTTCGATCCCGGGACTCCGCGTGATTCGACCGGCCGATCCCACTGAGGTCGCAGTCGCTTGGGAGGAAGCCGTCAACAGCGTCGATCACCCGACCGCCCTTGTGCTGACCCGCCAAGGTCTCCCGGTTCCCCAGGATCCGCCGGACCGCGGAGCGGTGGCGCGCGGTGGCTACGTCCGGCGGCCCGGCAACGACGTCGTATTGGTCGCAACCGGATCCGAAGTTCCTCTTGCGGAGCAGGCAGCCGACCTTCTCGAGAACCGGGGTATCTCAGCTCGCGTAGTCTCGATGCCGTGCGTTGAGATCTTTCTCGACGAGGACGAGGGGTATCGCTCCGATGTTCTCGGGACCAACCTCCCGACAGCGTCGATCGAGGCGGGATTGACCTTCGGATGGGAGCGGTTCACCGGTCGCGGTGGCCTCCGGATCGGCATCGACCGATTCGGGATGTCGGCGCCGGCGGATGTGATTGCCGAGGAACTGGGCCTCACCCCCAAGGCAGTGGCAGGACGTGTCGCCGATTGGCTGGGCGGGTGATCGACCGACGTGGATCTCAGCCCAGCGCTCATCCTCGTCACTTGGGTCTCCGGCATCGCTGCTGGGGGAGCCTTGGTCGCATGGTGGCGTGTCGTGGGACCGGGATATCTGTGGCTCGTTGGGGCCGTTGTTGCTGTGATCGGCGGGCTGAGTGCCGCGGCGGGCGCCGGCGGCATTGCATTGGCTGGAGTCGCATTGGCCGTCCTCGGTGCGCTCGGTGCGAATTCGCGAAACGTTGCCGCTCCCGCGTTCGCGCTCGCCGCCGGGTTCTTCGCAGCATCGGTCTGGGAGGCCGATGCCGCTGCAATCGCACTCCTCATCACCGGGATACTATTCCTTGGAGGAATCACGACTGAGATGTTGCTCGGCCATTGGTTCCTCGTCGACCCGACACTTCCCCGATGGTCGCTGATGGCACTCGACGCCATAGCGGCCACCGGACTTGCGCTCGAGGTCGTCGTTGTCGTCGCCTCGGGTTCCCTGACGATGACGGGAGCGGACGCTGTCTTCAGCGCCGTCTACCTTGCGCTGACGGTGTTTTGCGTCTTGCTCATGCTCGGGGTATGGGGCTCGCTGCGTGAACCTCGCTACTCAGGGGTGATGGCGGCAACCGGACTCTCGTATCTTGCCGTGCTCGTGGCGTTCGGCGTGGTGACGGTCGGACGATCACTGGTCGCAGGAAGCATCTGAGTGGGCGACCGCGTCCTAGTCTCCCACTGATGCGCATCTACACCCGCCGCGGAGACGACGGCACAACTGGGCTCTTTCATGGGGGGAGAGTCGCCAAGAACTCCGGGGGACCGGAGGCCTACGGGACGGTCGACGAGGCGGTCTCGTTTCTTGGCATTGCGCGGGCTGAGGGTGATGCGGAGACGGCCGGCGCGATCCTTGAAGTTCAGCGCGACCTCTTTGTGGTTGCCGCCGAACTCGCGACTGGTCCGGCCAATCGGGACCGGCTCGAACCGGGCGTGAGTTGTGTCGAGGCGTCGATGATCGAACGCGTCGAAGACCGGATCGACGAGATCGAGACCAGAGTCGGCATGCCTACTGAGTTTGTTGTACCAGGAGGAGATCCGGTCGCTGCATCGATCGACGTTGCGCGCACCGTTGTGCGAAGGGCGGAACGGGCGGCCGTGGGTCACCTCGCTGACTATCCAGAGTCTCTCGTCGTGCCGTACCTGAACCGTCTGGCCGACTACCTGTACATGTTGGCTCGCGCAGTTGAGCGCGAGTGGACCCCAACCCGAGGAGAGTCGACATGATCGAAGTTGTTCCAGGCGGACCGATGTTCGAGGGGGAGGCCGACGCGCTCGTTGTTCCCGTGTTCGCCGACCTGACGTGGGGCCCCGGTGCGGAGGCAGCGGCGGAACGCCTTGGTCCGTGGCTCGATGGCTACTTGGCGGCCCGGGAGTTTACGGGCGGCGCCGGTGAACTGGTCTCCGTACCCGGAGGGGGGATGCCCTACCGCGAGGTTGCATTCGTGGGTCTCGGTGAAGAGGTGGATGCCGAAGGGCTGCGTCGGGCTGCGGGAACCGTCGGCAGGTTCGCCGGGCCGTATGGGACCGTATGCACAACCCTGAATCTCGTTGACATCGCCGGGGCCACCGAGGCGGTGACGCTTGGGTACCTGCTCGGCGCCTACCGGTTCGATGCCTATCGGAGCGAACCGAAGGCGATTGCGAACGAGCGACTCGAACTCCTCAACGCTTCGGGCGATGCGGCGGCCGCAATCAGCCGTGCCTCCGCGGTGGCTCGTGGAGTCTCGCTTGCTCGAGATCTCATCAACCAGCCGGCCGTCGACAAGGCGCCTGCGGTGCTTGCTGCGAGGGCAGAGATGCTGAACGATCGTATCTCGGTCGAGATTGCCGACGAGTCCGAGGCGGCCGAGCGGGGATACGGCGGGCTGCTCGCCGTCGGATCAGGCGCCGCGAATCCGCCGCGTATGGTCATCCTCCGCTACGAACCGGAGCAGGCCACAGCCTCTGTGGCCTTCGTGGGCAAAGGCATCGTATTCGATTCCGGCGGCCTCTCCCTGAAGCCTGCAGCGATGATGGAGGCCATGAAGACCGACATGGCGGGTGCCGCAGCCGTGTACGGGGCGATGCAGGCGATTGCCGAACTCGAGCTACCGATACGCTTGCTCGGTGTGGCTCCGCTGTCTGAAAACATGACCGGCGGTGCGGCTCAGCGTCCAGGTGACATCTACACGGCGTACCGCGGGAAGACGGTTGAGGTGCTGAACACCGATGCCGAGGGGCGACTCGTCCTCGCTGACGGCCTCGGAATTGCGGTTGAGTCCGAGCCGGATCTGATCGTTGACATCGCAACCCTCACCGGTGCCGCAAAAGTGGCCCTCGGTCCAACGGTTGGGGCAATCTTCGGGAACGACGACGATGCCGTGGCCGCCGTCGAGGCGGCCGCGCGATTCAGCGGAGAGCCGATGTGGACGATGCCGTTCGAGCGCTCATACCGGAAGCAACTGAAGTCGACGATCGCCGACATCAAGAACATCGGCGACCGCTTCGGAGGCGCGATCACCGCGGCGTTGTTCCTCTCCGAATTCGTCGACGACCGCCCGTGGGTTCATCTTGACGTCGCGGGTCCGGCTCGAGCGGACAAGGCTGAGCACTACATCTCGGCCGGTGGGACCGGCTTCGGAGTCCGGACCTTGGTTGAACTCGCCCGCGAGATGGCAGCGAAAGCGTAAAGAAAACGCCCGGTCCTCCCGATACAGAGAGTGTCAGAAATGATGCTCTGTGTGTTCGGGAGGACCCATGCGCACTGCCCGCAAGATTGCGATCGTCCTTGTCGCCCTCGTGGTGATGACGTTCGGCCTGGCGCTTCCGGCCCAGGCGGGCACCGAAGGAGACTTCCTCTCGAGAATCAACGCTTCACGGGCCGCTGCCGGTCTGGCGCCGGTCAGCATGCACTCGGATCTGGTACCGGACGCACGGAGCCACAGCGCGGAGATGATGGCAGCAGGCCAGATCTTCCACTCGAGCAACCTCGGCAGTGTCGCATCGGGTTGGGAGGCGCTAGCAGAGAACGTGGGTGCCGGTCCATCCGTGGCAAGCCTCGATTCGGCGTTCATGAACTCGGCGGGCCATCGAGCCAACATCCTCGGCAACTACAACCATGTCGGAGTTGGCGTAGTGACCGAAGGCGATCTGATTTGGGTGACGGTGATCTTCATGCGAAAGGGTTCGGTACCGGAGCCGACGACCACCACGACCACGACAACCGCTGCCCCGGTCACCACCACGACCACGACAACCGCTGCGCCGTTCACCACCACGACCACGACAACCGCTGCGCCGTTCACCACCACGACGAATCCACAGCCTCCGGGTCCGGGGAGCGAGTCGACGACCACGACAACCGCCCCGACAACGACGTCCGGTGCCGCCCCCGCCTCCGATCAGCCGGCGGGGACAGCGAATGCCACAGGCCTGGAGACCGAGCCGAGTTCCGAGATACAAAACTCCACGCCGGCGCTCCATCTCCCGATCGCGGACTAGTACTCCGGGCGCGGGCCCTGCACCGGACAGATGTCCAAGCGCTCGATCTTCAATGAGGTGAATCGCGCCGACCTCGCGTCGTAGGTGATGAGGCGATCGACCATACGATCCTGAGCGCCCACGATGTGTTTGATCGCCTCGACGGCCATCAGCGAGCCAATGACGCCGGTGACCGCTCCGAGCACACCCACGTCGCTGCACACGTCTTCGTGTTCCGGCAGATCTGAAAACAGACACCGGTAGCACGGACCGACACGCGGGTCGAAGGCCGCAACCAGCCCCTCCCACCGGATCGCGGCACCATGCACAAACGGCATGCCCAGCCCGACGGCGGCGTCGTTGACCGCCAATCGGGTGGCGTAGTTGTCGGAGGCGTCGACCACAAGCTGATAGCCACGCACCACCTCGCGGGCATTGCCGGCATCGAGCCATACCGAAAACGGCACGACCTCGACATCAGGATTGAGCTCGCCGACTCTGACCCGCGCCACCTCGGTCTTCCGAAGACCGATGTCGCTTTCATCGAAGAGCACCTGGCGCTGCAGGTTCGTTGTGTCGACACGATCTCCATCAACAACGCCGATCGTGCCGACCCCTGCGGCGGAGAGGTACTGAATCACCGGAGAACCGAGCCCGCCGGCGCCGACAACGAGAACCCGGGCGCCGCGGATTCGGCTTTGACCCTCCGCTCCAATCCCGTCAAGTCGGACATGCCGGTCGTAGCGATCCGCCGGCTGGGCGTCGACCTCGACCACCGGATTGCCCTCGGAGCGCCAGCGTCGGATACCCCCGGCGAGCGATATCACACCGGTGTAGCCGCGTTGGCGCAACGTGTCCGCAACGGCCGCCGATTTCTCGCCGATGCCGCAGTAGACCAGAACCGGTGACGTGGAGTCCGGTATGAGTTGCTCGATCCGGCTGAAATCCATGGGGTCGACCCACGTCGAACCTGGTATCTCGTCGATGAAATGGTCGCGTTCCCGCATGTCGAGGATCACAGCGAAAGCCTCGGCGTCGATCTCAGCGGGTGTTTGTCTTCGGTCCGCGTCCACGTATTGAGGCTAGTGCCGGGTCAGCCTTGGGCGAGCCGGTCGATCAGTCCCGGGACGACGTCGCCCGCCGGACCATCGACGAGAGCGGCAGCACGGAAGTCGTGATCGGTGTGGCCCTGATTGATGATCACCATCGGGTTGCGGCGATCGACCACCTCGAGTGGGACGAACGCAGCCGGGTAAACGCTCAGGGTCGAACCGATGACGATCACCCCGTCGGCTCGTTCCGCCATCTCCCAAGCGCGATATGCCGCCTGGGGAGGGAGTTCCTCGCCGAAGTACACAACCTTGGTCTTGAGGATCCCGCCGCAGCGGAGACACTCCGGATCGGCCGTGCCGGATTCCCAGCGCCGTTCGACCTCGTCGAAGCGGGGTTCGTCACCACAGGCGACACAGTGGATGCGATGGGCATTCCCGTGGAGTTCGACGAGAGATGGGGGACCGAGGCCCGCGGCGGTGTGGAGTCCATCGATGTTCTGTGTCACACACCCGACGGCACGTCCTAACTCCCAGAGTCGGGTCACGGCGTGGTGTGCCTTGTTGGGTGTTGCATCGAGGAGCGGGGAGCGAAAGCGTTTCTCCCACGTATTGACCCGGAATTCCGGATCGTTCACGTATCGGTCGTATGTGTAGTCGGCAGGGTCGACACGCTTCCAGATCCCCTTGGGTCCCCGGAAGTCGGGAATCCCAGACTCAGTCGAGATTCCGGCTCCGGTGAACACGAGAATGCTGGTCCGGTCGGCAAGTGCAGCGACGGCCTGGTCGATCACGGTCCCAGTGTTCAGGCTCCGATCGCAGATCGCAAGTTGGCGATGACCTGTCGATGTTCGCGGCGGAGCGAAGGCGGCATTCCCCGGAGATGACGGTCGGGGAGCGGTGGGATCGACACTCGGGCGAGGAGCCGGCCGCGGTTCCAGGAGATGAGTCCTTCCTTCGTCAGGAGCGCGGTCGAGGTCGGGAGGAGGAGGGGACGGCCGCGTTGTGCGGCGACGGCGAGACGCATCAGGTCGGCGACCGCCCCCGAACCGATCGCCGCAGTCCAGAACCTGCGCACGTACGGGTGTTGGGTCGGAAACCCGGTCGGGTGCTCGTTCCAAACGACGGGTTTGACGGTGATACGTCGAGCCGCGGTCGGCCGTGCGGTGTTGACCGCATGAACGGCGGCGCCCGGAGATGGCGCGGGAACCCCGGAACGGGTGGGAGGACGAGCACTGTCTCGGGGAACGGCTCCAGGCGCCGCCGTGGCTGTGAACGACATACCCAACACATATCAAATAACACCAAGAAACGTCAAGAGGCACGGATAGGACCGCGAAACGTTTTGCTCAACTCCCGACGGCCGATCCGGTCTGCACGGCCCACAAAGAGCGGTAGATGCCGGGATGATCGATCAACTCTCGATGGTTTCCAGACTCCAGAATCGAGCCGGCGCTCACCACGTAGATGCGATTCGCATGCCGAATCGTCGACAACCGATGCGCAATAACAACGACGGTCCGGTTGTGGGCGATCCGGGCGAGGGAGCGCTGGATCGACGCCTCTGTCTCGTTGTCGACGGCGGACGTCGCTTCGTCGAGCAGCAAGATGGGTGCGTCGGTGAGCAACGCCCGCGCAATCGAGAGACGCTGTCGTTGGCCACCCGAGGGTTTCTGCCCGCGCTCGCCACCGATGGTGTTGTAGCCGTTCGGGTCTTGCCTGCTCCGGTCGGTCCGACGAACGCGGTCGTCTGCCCCTCAGGGATCTCAATGGTCACATCCTCGAGCACCGGGTGTCCGTCGGAATACGAGAAGCTCACTGAGGCGAGTGCGAGCGATCCCTTGATGGGTCGCGGGTCTTTGGGACCGTCGTGGAGTCGGGGGGGCGGTATCGAGGACTTCGAAGATTCGTTTCGAGGAGGCCATCGCACGTTGACAGAGAGGTACTCGAATACAGACTCCGGTGCTCAGCTCGTGGTTCTTGCCGTCATCACATTCGCGGCGGTCGCGGTTCGGCGGCGATACGGTCGGGCGTAGTGCCACAGCCGCCTGAGAGGTGGGTCCTGCATGGCGGGCGAGGCTACTCGGTGGACCGCAGCTATCCGCTCGGTTGCTGACCGACGATCACCTTGATCGTTGCACCGTCTGCGATCACTGAACCCGGGGCAGGATCGGTAGCGACGACGTGACCCCATTTCGATCCGTCGCTGACCACGACATACTCGATGGTCCAGGTGACCTGGACGTCGTTGTTGTCGCGGAGGGCGTTGAGCGCAGCGGCGACGTCGCCAAGAGGAATGCCGACGAGGTCGGGGACAAGAGCGGGTGCACGTTGCCCGGTCGACACCACCACACTGACGGTTGCACCTTGTCGCAGCGCCGTCCCAGCGCGCGGCACGACGCTGATGATCTGCCCTGCTGGGAGCGGCGA
>CBFDAN010000001.1:0-23472 GCA_965602815.1 uncultured bacterium | reverse complement strand
TACGCGCTCGGCAATCAGATCGTTCGAGCGGCCATCTCAATTCCCTCCAATATCGCCGAAGGCTCGGGTCGAGGCTCAAACAAGGAGTTCAGGCGCTTTCTGGCCATTGCCCTCGGTTCGGCATATGAGCTCGACACACAGGTTCAGCTAGCTCGCGATCTTGAACTGATTCCCGAGGCCAAGGCCGAGAGCTTCATCACGGAAATCGACGAGCTCCAGCGGATGATCCGTCGCCTTCGTAGCAACACAACCATCTGACCGGCGATCGGAGCAAATGTGCCCCCGAACCACCTGCCGGTTGGACTCTGAGTCTCGTGTCTCAAGTCTCGTGTCTCAAGTCTCGTGTCTCGGGTCTCGTGTCTCGGTCGTGGTGTCTACTCAGCTGGAGTCAGGGTCTGGGTCGCTTCTGCTGCTGCGTCTACCTGAGCTCTCGTCCAATTCATCGGGGAGTATTCGCCGGTCAACCAGAGGGGGATCATGTCGTCGTAGTGGGGATGGTCGGTGTGACCCGACTGTCCGGTGGTGTGGGTTGTGAGTGATCGGGAAAGGTCGCCAAGGTCGACGAGCATGCGCATCGACGGCAGCCACGTTGTCTCGAACCCTTCGTAGGCCGTCCATCCGGTCGCGTTCACGAGGTCGCTGCCTCCCGATGTGGCAAACGGGCCGCGATTGAAGCGGTCTTCGATGAGTCCGATTCCAGAGTCTCCAAGCGTCTGATTGCGGAACACCGACACGTGCATCTCGCCCCAACTCCACTCCTCGGGGTCGTCGCCGAACATGTCCTGCAGATCGGAGTAGCCGTCGTCCAGCGACCGGGCGAGGATGGCGTCGCGGTCCTCGACGGCATCGGTGGTCCGGTCATCCCAGAACGAGTCGTTTGGATCTTCGAGCATTCGGCCGACGACGGTGTACCAGCGCCCAGCCCCGTTCGGCCAGTAGTCCTCGGGGAGGTCATCGTGGAACGTGGACTCCATGAGCCGTGCCCAGACGGCGTTGAACGCAGAGGCTGCACTCGAGTCGACCTGGTTCCCGAGATCCCACGACGCAAGAACATCGCGAAGCGGAGTGTCGAACTCCACGAGATAGGGGACGAGCTGTTGTGCGTTGAGGCTGTACGAGTCGAATTGGATCGACGCGTGTTCTGCAAGTCCGATCCCGGAGTTGGATCCTACGAGGTCGACGATGCGCCTTGCCCGATACCCATGGTTCCAGTCGTACGTGATCATGTATGGATAGGTGTCATCGACGACAGCGTTGTTCGCCGTGACGATGTATCCGCTCTCCGGGTTGTAGGAACGCGGAAGCTCATCAAACGGAATGAACCCGGTCCACTCGTGGTCATCGGTCCAGCCGGGAACGGGCAGTGTTCCGTCGCCGCTCGCCCGGATCGGAATGCTCCCAGGTGACTGGTAGCCGATGTTCCCGGACGTGTCGGCGTAGATGAAGTTCTGCGCCGGCACGGTGAATGATGCGAGCGCAGCGCGAAAGTCTTCCCAGTTTGCGGCCGTATCGAGGTCGATGAAGGCTTGCACGATTCCGGGGTTCGTGTCGAGCGCCGTCCAACGAAGGGCAATAGCGTATGGCTGGGGTGTGTCGACCCCTGATTGGTCGAACTCGTCGAGATCCTCGTAGGCGCCGGAGACGATCGGTCCGTGGCGTGTCGCCTTGACCTCGATGGTAACGGGATCACCCCCGGCCACCTCGATCGTCTCCTCGTGGATTTCCATATCGACCCATGTCCCGGCTACTTCGTATTGGGTCGGATTGGCCGGGTTGATCTTCTCGACGTAGAGATCCTGAACATCTGGTCCGAGGTTGGAGACACCCCACGCGATGTTTGCGTTGTGGCCGATGATGACACCCGGAACGCCCGCGAACGAGAAGCCGGCGACGTCGAACGGGCACGTGTCGGACGCGTCGATGCAGTGGAGACCGTTCTGAAACCAGATGGACGGCATCTGGATCGCGAGGTGCGGATCGTTGGCGAGGATCGGGGATCCGGTGTCAGTGTGCTTCCCGGATACCACCCACGAGTTCGAGCCGATGCCTGCCTCAGGGTCCGCTGCTCCGAGAGCCGCGACGAAGTCGACGTTGTCCCGAACGGATGCAAGAGCGTTCTGAACGGCAGGGACTCTGTGGAGGGAGGCCGCGACCGCCTCCGCCTCATTGTCCGCGGTCGGCACGATGTACGGATTGATCTCTCCCGGGTACGGGGGAAAGAGTTGGACTACCTGTTCGTCTGTGAGTGTTCCGAGCAGCATCGCCCTCTCGATTTCAGAGGCCATGTTGCCGCCCAGGTCCCAGGCCATGGCGATACCCCAGGTGAGCGTGTCGACAGGACTCCACGCCTGGGGTGTGTAGCCGTGATTCGTGAACTCGAGCACCGTGTATTCGAAACTCAGATCGGCGGGCGATTGCGTGGCCAGGTAGGCGTTGACGCCGCCTGAGTAGGCTTCCATGATCGCCTGCATTTCCGGTGGTGCGGCGGCGTACTGAGCTTCTGCGATCTCGCGCCAGCCCAGGGTCCGCAGGAACGTGTCGGTCTCGACCTGCGACTCGCCGAACACCTCCGCGAGGCGGCCGGAGCCGATGTGACGCCAGAAGTCCATTTGCCAGAAGCGTTCCTGCGCGTGCACGTAGCCCTGCGCCATGAACAAGTCGTGTGACGTTGAGGCGTAGACGTGGGGAACCCCCATGTTGTCGCGGACAACCTCGACGGAGGCGTCGAGACCGACGAGGCCTACCTCGCCATCGACGTCGGGGAATGCACGTCGGACAGAGATCCGCATGAACAGAGCCGTTCCGACGACAACGACCACGAGGAGCGCGGCGATGACGCCAAGCAGGACCTTCCACCACTTGCGCGACCACTTCTGACCGTCGCTCGGCGCTTCTGCGTCAGTCATGGGGGCGAGGCTACCGCCTCGACTCCCCCGTGTCGTCGTACCATGGCGGCATGGAGAACACGACCGAACCGACGCAGCAATCCGACGACCAAGAACCGATCACTCCACAAGTGGTCGAATCCCCTGTTGACACAACACCCGAGGACGAAGGCACGTTTGTCAGCGAACCATCGAAGCTCATCCGAATCGCCTCGATGACCCGGGCGATGCTTGAAGAGGTACGCGCTTCCGGTATGGACGACCTCGGGCGGCAGCGCCTCCTCGACGTCTATCACCGCTCAATCGACGAACTGCGCGACGTACTCTCTGATGACCTCAAGGAGGAACTCGACTCGATCTTCGTGCCCCTCGAACGTGAGACGCCGACAGAGCCCGAGATCCGTGTCGCACAGGCCCAGCTGATCGGATGGCTCGAGGGGTTGTTCCAGGGTATCCAGGCGTCGCTGTGGACACAGCAGATGTCCGCTCAAGCGCAGCTCGAGCAGATGCGTCGCCGGCGCGCCCTGGAGCCGCCGAGCGATGAGGACCAGCCCGGGCTATACCTGTAGCCGGCCGCAGTCCCGGCCGTCGCGGGTAGTCGACAGCCTGGGTCTTGGACGCGCTGCGAGCGGCGGGCCAATCTTGAGTATCCGCTCATGGCGCATCTCATCGGAATTCTCGTCAGTGCGCGAGTCTCGGCCGCACGTTCGGTCGCTACGATGCATCGACCGAACGAAAGGACGAGGCATCGTGCAGGAGGGTGAATTGCTACCGGTCACTTCGGTGACGATCCGCCGCTACCACGTCGACCTCACCGACGAAGCGGTCCGCTTCGAAACGGTCCAAGCCGAGGATCTCGAAGATGCTCTGGGTGGCATCGCGCGGGCGACGAAGCTCTTGAGTGGCATCGAAGTCGAGGATCCGTATGCCCCTTCCGCTCCGTTGGTCATGAACCTCGGTCTGCTGAGCGGGACGCGTGTGATGACGGGCCTGCGAACTTTCTTCCACGGATATTCGCCGTTGAAGGTCTCCGACAGCGGTGCCGCCGGGCTCATGTGGACGGCCGGGAGCGGTCACTTCGGCACGAAGCTTCGCGGGTTGGGAATCGACGAAGTGATCTTCACGGGTCGCGCATCGAGACCGACACTTCTCCGGCTCACCCTGGGAGAGGAAGGCGGACCGGCGAAATTCGAATTCCTCCCGGCATCTGATTTCGCCGGGCGGACGATCAACGAACGCATTCAGACGCTGCATCGGCGGTACCCCGATGCGCATTTCGCAACAATCGGTCCGGCAGCCGAGCACTACAAGACGGTGCGCTACGCCGCGATCGGACTCTCCTCCGACAATCAACTAGAGACCGGCGATGCCAAACAGCGGTTCTGCGGCCGCGGGGGATATGGCGGCGTCATGGCGTCGAAGAACCTCTGGGCGATCGCCGCCGACGGCCCGGATCCGGGTCGTACCCGCGGACTTCGAGATGTCAATCGCGAGATCAACCTCGGACCGGGTAGTGCCCGTTACCGAGATCTTGAGGACGATCGCGGCGGGACCTGGCGGACGCTGAAGTGGATGCACGAAGAACAGGCGCTTCCCGAATTCAACTACAGCCCAACCGGGACCATGGCGGCCGTCGCGCTGTATCGCCCCACCGTCGAAGCCGGACCCTACGTCGTGAAGGCGGAGGGCTGCTACCTCTGCGGCATCCGTTGTCACAAGAACGTGTACGACGAAGACCAAGACGGTGAGGCAGGGCGTTTTCGCGCCAAGGTCGACTACGAGCCGATTGCCCTGCTGTCGTCGAATCTCGGGATCTACGACGCCGATGCGGCGCTCTCGCTGATTCATTTGTCCGACGAACTCGGACTGGATTCCATCTCCCTCGGGGTGACTCTTGCCTACGCGATGGAGTACAACCGGCGCAACGACGGCGATCTGCTTGGCGGCTTGAGGTATGGCGACGTCGACGGAGTGGCTTCAGCAATCCGAGCAGCAGCTGAAGGGCGCCTGCCGGAACTCAGTGGGGGTGCGAAACGACTGTCGGAATGCATGGGTGAGACCGGCTACGCCATGCACTCAAAGGGCGTCGAATATCCAGCATTCCATGCTCACGTGAATCCCGGTTTTCCGTGGGCGTTGGCCGGTGGTCATATGTCGATGCGCACGTTCATGCTCTATGCCCAGGAGAAACAGACGGATCTCGACTACTGGATTGATGCCATCACCGCGAGCGGCCCGCTGTATCTGCTCGACGATCTCACGGGCCTCTGCAAGTTCGCCAATGCCAGTCCCGATCTCGAAGCCGACGCGGTTCGGATCGCAACGGGTCTTGACGTCACCGGCGACGATCTGAGTCGAGCAGCGATTCGAACCCAGCTTCGTGGCTACGTCAACGAGCGGCGGTGCGGGTTTGAGACCAACGACTACCGGGTCCCGGACGAGGCGCACGGGCCGATGGGCGATTCCGATCTGGAGATCTTCAACACGCGCGAGTTCTTCCAAGAACTGCGGGCACGAGTGATCGAGGTGATGGACCGCGAAGCAGCGGCCGCGGGGATCTCGTCGGCGTGACTCCGCGGAGCTGAGTATCGTCGTCGGCAATGAGCTTGCTTTCGTTTGCGTCCGATCTCGAACTCGATCGCCCCGTCATGCTGCTGGCCATGTCGGGCTGGGTCGACGCGGCCGCCGTCGGCACCGATACCGCCGAGCGGATCGCCGACGGGGGCGACGTGGTGGCGGCGTTCGAGCCCGACGCCCTCTTCGACTATCGATCCTCGCGGCCCACGTTGCATTTCGCGGACGGTGAACTCACCGACATCGTGTGGCCCCGCCTTGAGATCATTCACCGATCCGTCGAAGGCGTCGACCTGCTCGTAGCAACCGGGAACGAACCCGACTTCCGCTGGCAGGAGCTGACCCGCGAGTTCGTTGCACTCACCAAACGGTACAACGTGAGCAAGTTCGTGACGCTCGGCGCGGTGCCGGCTCCGGTCCCTCACACTCGCCCGGTTCGCGTGGTGTGTACGACCTCCGATGCCGGACTCCTGCAGGATGGTGACGAGGTCATGCCGGACGAGCTTGTGGTCCCCGGAGCGGCCGTCAGCGTCTTGCGTCAAGGTGTTGGCGATGCCGGGATGCCGGCCATCGGGTATTGGGCCCAAGTGCCGCACTATCTCCAGAGCCCGTTCCACGCGGGTGTCCTCGGCCTCATTGAACGAGTCGGCGGACAGATCGGTGTGCGGTTCCCTGTCGGGGATCTGGCATTGGACGCATCTGCCCAACTCGAACAGATCGATCTGGATCTTGCGGATCGCGACGACGCCCGCCAATACGTTGATCGGCTCGAGCGACTGCAAGACGAGCGTCCCGAATACATCGCACCGTTCCAGGAGGTTCCATCGGCCGACGAGATCGGCGCGGAGGTGGAACGGTTCCTCAGGTCGGCGGGGGATGAAGACTCGCCGTAGACACGAGACGCGAGACGCGAGACACGAGACACGAGACAGGAGACAGGAGATCCGAGACAGTCTCAAGTCTCGGGTCTCTCTACCGGGTGCGAAGCGCGGCGGGCAGGCACTCCGGAGAAGTGACAGGGCGGGTTCGGTCTAGTTGCCGATGATGCCTACGAAGAGGGTCAGGATTGCAAGGACGGCGGTGACCGCGATCATCGCCCAGACCGACCACGTGAGACCCCGCACCGACTTCACAGTGTCGTTGAGCGCGACAACCAGGTCGTCGAGGCGCGGATCCGAACTGCCGGGTGCCACTGGTGTGACCCGAGTTCGCTGCACCGGTGCCGGTGCCGGTGCCGGCGCAGCGGAGGCGGCCTGTGGTTGTGCGGCGGCCGGTTTGGTCGCAGCCGAAGGTGACGAGGATGCGGCAGGCTTCGGCCCGGTGGTCGCTGTTGGGGTGAGATGGACTTCGGTTCCCTCGGTGGGATGACCGAGCCGGACGGTTGTCGGACCCTTGATATCGAGGGATTGGATGCGGGCTCCATTGTGAAATGTCCCGTTCCTGCTGGAAGCGTCCTGCAGAACCCAGTGGGACCCGTCGTACTTCACAACCGCGTGACGCCTCGAGATACCCGGGCGAGCAATCCGGATAGTGGCGGACGTGTCCGCGCCGATTACAGCGGTCGTCCCGGCCGGAACGACGGCTTCATTGCCGATGGCAGCGACCCTCAGGTCCATGAATCCCCACTTGCAGCAGCTTGGTGAACGCCGAAATCTAGTGGTTTCCGGCCTGTTGTAACAAAAGGGTCGCGCGCCGACCACTCAGAGCGGCAGCGAAGCGCGAACGGTGGTCCCCGTCTCGGGCTCCGAGTTGATCGAGATCTGCCCTCCGGCCCGGGTCGCGCGTTCTCTGAGATTCGTGAGTCCAAGCCCCCACGCCACGGCTGCGGGGTCGAAACCGATCCCGATGTCGGAGATCAGGAGAGCAAGGCGATCATCTCCACCGTGGATTTCGATCGTGACTCGGTCCGCTTGAGAATGGCGGAGCGAATTGCTGAGCGACTCGCGGACGAGCTGTGTCGCATCCTCAATGACGTGGCGGGGGAGCGTCTCCAACGTCCCGGTATACGTGACATGAACCTCTGCGTCGTGTGGCCCCGCGAGGCGAGTGACGAGCTCTCGAAGTTCCGACCGAAGCGTGCGCACATCACCCGGCGGAGCGCCGAGATCGAAGATGAACCCGCGAAGTGAGGTGATCGTCTGGTCCAGGCTCTCAACATCGTGCTCGAGAGCCCTCCGAACCTCAGGATCGACGACCCTTAGGGCTTGTCCCTGAAGGGAGAGGCCGACGGCGAACAGATTCTGGATGATGGCGTCGTGGAGATCGCGAGCGATACGTTCACGGTCTTCTGCAACCGCCAGACTCTGGAGGCGGCGTTGGAGGCGCACCGTCCGAATTGCCGTCCCCGCGATCATCGCGAGTGCTTCGACGAGGGCCTCGTCCTCATCGGTGAATCCGCCTTCCTTGTCGGTGAGATAGAGGTTCCCGAAGAGGTTTGGTCCGGCGCGAACGGGGACACCGAGGAATGGACCCATCGCCGGATGATGCTTGGGCATACCGACAGCGTCTGGGTGGTCGGAGATAGCGTTCAGCCGAACCGTCTTGCCTTCCTTTGAAATCAGGCCGAGCAGGCCGCGCCCTTGTGGCGGGCCGCCGATCGACTCTGCGAGCTCGGGATCGAGGCCGGCATGTACGAAATCCACGAGCGTGCCGTGCTGGCCCACCACGCCGAGAGCGCCGTGCGGCGCGCCGGTCAGATCCATCGCGATCTCGACGGTCGTCGCAAGGATCGCCTGTAGATCGGTCTGGCCGGCTACCGCGGCGGCACCCTCGACCAGGTCGCGAAGCCGCGCTGGAGTGAACTGTCTCAACACCACGTCGGAAGGCTACTCGGTCCCAAACTTGGCCAGTCAGCGCTCCGTCAAGTACACGGATGCTGTAGCTTTCAGGGGGTGCCACGAAAGAAGAAGCCAGCAGGCTCGCTCCGCGTTGTCCTGGTCGACGACCATGAGGTGGTTCGTCGGGGCCTCCGATCGCTCATCGACTCGTACGACGATCTCACCGTGGTCGGTGAGGCCGGAACGGCGAAAGAGGGCGTGAGGCGAGTCGGCTACGACGTGCCGGATGTTGTCGTCATGGACGTCCGCCTTCCGGACGGCTCCGGTGTCGAGGCGTGCCGCGAGATCGTCGATCGCTGGCCCGACGTCGGGGTCTTGATCTTGACGTCGTTCGCCGACGAGGAGGCGCTGATGTCGGCGATCATGGCCGGCGCCGCCGGCTACGTGCTCAAGCGGATCGACGCTGAGGCGCTGATCGACAGCATCAGGCGAGTCGGCGCGGGAGAGACTTTGCTCGATCCGGCCATGGCGGAGCCGCTCTTCGACCGGTTGCGCGGACACACGGTGGATGATCCCCTCATTCGGCGATTGTCTCCTCAGGAACGCCGGATCCTGGATTTGATCGCAGGCGGAAAGACCAATCGCCAGATTGCCGAGGAGATGTTCCTCGCCGAGAAGACGGTGAAGAACTACGTATCAAACCTCCTCGCCAAGATGGAGATGTCGAGGCGAAGCGAGGCCGCGGCCTACGCCGCCAGGGTTGCGACCCAGCACGAGCATCAGTACCCACCGGAGGAGTGGAATCAATGACGCTTCGCGCTCCGGGGGCCAACACCTCGGGAGCGCGGGATGAGAGTCGTCGATGTCATGGCGGCCGACGTTGTTGCGGCTCAGCCGGAGTGGTCGCTGAGGCAATCGGTACGCGTGAAGGTGGATGCCCGGGGGGTCCGGACTTCCCGTGATCGGCGGCGGCGCGGCTGTCGGCGTCATCACCGAGGCCGACTCCATCGAGACTGAAGCGGGCCGCACTATCGGGCGACAACGCCTCTTCGATACCGTGTTTGGTGGGAAACGAACCACGATTCCTTCGACTGTCGGGGCAGCGATGACGCGTTCCCCGGTCGTCGCGATCGGATAACCACGATCTCAGAGGCCGCTCGATTGATGACCGACACAAGGTGAAACGCTTGCCTGTCGTTGACCCAGACGGCCGTCTGGAGGGCTCGTGAGCCGCGGTGACCTACGGTTGCCTTTGCTCGTGACGACGAAGCAATCGCGGATGCGATTCAGCGCGGAGTGAACAGCAGGATTCTGATGCTCGAGTCGCGCGAGGTCTCGGTCCGCGTTGCCGATGGTGTGGTGATGCCGTCGGGTCAGGTTCCCAACCGGTCCGACGCAATACTGCTCGAGTAACTCGCGGGCCGGATCGAAGGTGTCATCCGATGTGAGAGTGGTCTGGTCCGGTCGTTCGACGACATCTCAGCGGGTCGAGCGCTCTGACATCGGGAACAATCGCGCCACCTCCGGCGTTGGTCTCGCGCAAGCCGAGCGGTGGAGCGACATATGGTGTCCATAATTGGTGAACCGTACCTCGACGCAGTCGAGCCGTGGCACGAGCAGGCAGCCTGTGCGACATACTCGGCGGAGGTGTTCTTCCCCCCGACCGATGTACCGGGGGCTGCACGCGCCGCGAAAGCAATCTGCGCCTCCTGTCCGGTGCAGGACGAATGCCTGACCTTCGCGTTGGACACGGGGCAGTCGGAGGGAGTGTGGGGCGGCATGGATGCCGGCGAGCGTCGTCGTCTGCGCCGGCGGATCAGAGACCGTGCCCGCCGCAAAGCCTCCTAGGCGCGGCCGGGAAGGCGGCGTTTCAACGGCTACGATTCGCCGTATGAAGAAGAAAGAGTACGACGAGCGGCTCGCCGATCTAGAAGTGGAGCTTGCCAAACTTCAGGCGTGGATCAAGGATCAAGGGCTCCGTATCGTCGTGATCTTCGAGGGTCGCGACGCCGCGGGGAAGGGCGGAACGATCAAGACGATCACCCGGCGGCTCAGCCCGCGCGTCGTCCGTACGGTTGCGCTTCCGGTGCCGACCGAACGCCAGAAGACGGAGTGGTTCCTCCAGCGATACGTCCCACACCTGCCGGCAGCCGGGGAAATGGTCTTGTTTGATCGCTCTTGGTACAACCGTCTCAATGTCGAAAGGGTCATGGGATTCTGCACCGACGAGGAGTACGAACGCTTTCTCAGACTGTGCCCTTCCTTCGAGCAAACGCTGGTGGACGACGGCGTGATGCTGATCAAGTATTGGCTGCATACCAGCGACGACGAGCAGGAGCGCCGGTTTCAGTCGCGAAACACCGATCCGAAGAAGCGATGGAAGCTGAGTCCGATGGACCTGACGGCCCGTTCCCGCTGGGTCGACTACTCGAGGGCCCGCGACGTCACTTTCGAACACACGAACACAGCCTGGGCGCCGTGGAACCTCGCCGATCTCGAGGACAAGCGGTCCGGTCGCCTCAACGTGATCACGCACCTCCTCAGTCAGATCCCGTATCAGGATCTCACTCCGCCGCCGCTCGAACTCCCCGAGCGGCAACCAGCCGGCGACTACGTGGAACCCGACTGGCGTGGTCTCGAGATTCCCAGGACGTATACGTAGTCACGCGGGCGCCTGACGCTCGCCCGGAAGGTCATTGCACAAGGAGTGTTCCGCCATACACTCCTGGTTACCAGGACCGATAAGGACTCCCTTGCGCCGAATACTGATCTCGATAGCCATTGCCGTGCCGGTCTTGATCGTGCTGATCATCGCCGGCACGTATGTCTATGACGAGGTAATGCACCCAGAACGAGTCGGCCGCAACGTTTCAGCCGCAGGGGTAGATGTCTCGGGTCTCTCCACCGAAGACGCGATTGCGGCGATCGCTGCGTATGAACAGCTCCTCGTAGAGACGCCCGCCACCTTCATCGTGGACAATGTGGCGGTGGTTCTCGATCCGGCCGACGCCGGACTCGCGGTGGATGAGCAGGCAATCGTCGATGAGGCCTTGGCTCAGCGACGGGACGGCGGGTTCTTCTCCGACTTCGTGGGGTGGGCCGGGGCCCGGTGGGATCCGGTCGTTGTGGAGATCCCCACGACGGTCGACAACGAGATGATCGAAGTCGTGCTTCAGGAGTGGGACCGAACGGTTGTCGATCACCCGGCCTATGAGGGCGCCGTCCTGGTGGAGAACAACGTGGCCGTGCCCGAGTACCCGCGTCCCGGGGCTCTGATCGACCGACCAGCCGCGTTCGGCGCAATCGCCGCGTCACTTGGCATCATCGACCGGCTTCCCGTGGCCTTGCCCCTGACCGATCTCGAGCCCGTGGTCACAGACCAACAAGTTGACGATGCCGTCGCTCTCGCGAACGACCTCATCGGCGAGCCGGTGATGTTGTGGAGAGAAGGATTCGACAGTCGTCTCATGTTCACATCGGCAGGGCTCGCGTCTGCGTTGCGGAGCGAGGTGATCGTCAATTCGCCCGCCACGATCGTGGTCGAGTTGGATGAAGCGGCGCTACGCGACCTCGCTGTCGACGACGTCGAGCGATTCTCGACGCCGCCCGTCGATGCATCATTCCTCTTCGACAAGGACACGACCGCGATCACGGTCGTCCCCTCGAAGCCGGGGATTGTCGTGGACCTCGATGCACTCCCCGAGGTCGTGATTGACGCCGCGTTAGGTATCGGGTTCGCGCGAGTCCCAACGACGATCGGTGATTCGCCGGCGCTGACGACCGAGATTGCGGAGGCAATGGGTCCGTTCGGAGAGGTGTCCACCTTCACGACCAATCACCCTTGCTGCGCGAGTCGTGTCACGAACATTCACCTGCTCGCCGATGAGATCGACGGAGCGATCGTCATGCCGGGAGAGACGTTCTCCGTCAACGAGCGCGCCGGTCAGCGCACTCTTGCAGAGGGATATGTCCGGGCCGGGGCGATCATCAGCGGCGAGGTGTACTGCTGCGACAACCCCGCGAACGTGGGCGGCGGCACCAGCCAGTTCGCTACGACGTTCTACAACGCGGTGTTCTTCGGGTGCTACGAGGACGTGGAGCACCAACCGCACAGCCTCTACTTCTCCCGATATCCGTATGTGCGGGAGGCAACACTCGGGTTCCCGGCTCCGGACGTGAAGTTCCGGAACGATTCTGACGCGCCCGTGTTCATCGACACGTCGTACACGGGTGGCTCGATCACCGTCACGTTCCACGGCAACAACGGTGGGCGAACCTGCACGTCGGAGCGCTCAGGGAACACGATCACCCGCGTGATGACCCACCCCGACGGCACCACGACGACACAATCGTGGAGCTGGAACTACAGGACCGCCAAGGACAAGGTGACGACGACGACCGCGCCGGCTACCACGACGACCAGCGTGCCGGAAGAAACAACGACCACGTTGCCGCCGGAAACGACGACCACAACCGCGGCTCCGCCGACCACGTTGCCGCCGGAACCAACGCCGACCACGTTGCCGCCGGAACCAACGCCGACCACGACCACAGCGGCGCCGGGTTAGAAAGGTCGCCGGTCGAGAGCGCCGCCGGCCACCAGCTTCTGGATCGGCGCGCAACCTTGGCGACTTTCCTGCGCTCGTAGCTCGGGTCGCCTGTCTCGGTTCTTGATTCTGCGACTACCCACTCAGCGGTTCGGGGTCTCCGTAGAACTTCCGTCTTGCCCACAACGCGACGTATACAAGGCCGACGAGGGCCGGGACCTCGATGAGCGGGCCTACAACACCGGCGAGGGCCTGCCCCGAGGCGATGCCGAAGACGCCGATGGAGACGGCGATCGCCAGTTCGAAGTTGTTCCCGGCCGCAGTGAAGGCGACGGCCGTGTTGCGCGGATAGGTGAAGTGGAGACGCAGCCCAAGGGTGAATGACGCTCCCCACATGATCCCGAAGTAGGCGAGGAGCGGCAATGCAATGCGGGCAACATCCCAGGGATTCGAGGTGATGGCTTCGCCTTGATAGGCGAACAGCAGGACAATGGTGAAGAGCAACCCCCACAATGCGACCGGACTCAATCGCGGAAGGAAGGTCCCTTCATACCATTCGATGCCGTGAGTCCGTTCACCCCAAAGCCTGGTCAGGAAGCCGGCGACCAGCGGGATCCCGAGGAAGATGAGCACCGCCTGGGCGATCTCCCACATCGAGATCGCCACTTCCTCGGTGGCCAGTCCAAGCCAGCCGGGCAGGACCTGCAGGTAGAAGTACCCCAGGAACGCGTAGGCGATGATCTGGAAGACGGAGTTGAGCGCGACCAATACCGCTGCGACTTCGCCGTCGCCGCACGCGAGGTCGTTCCAGATCAGCACCATCGCGATACACCGCGCCAATCCAACGATGATGAGGCCGGTGCGGAACGCCGGAAGATCCGGGAGCAGCAGCCATGCAAGGGCGAACATCAGGAGCGGCCCGACAACCCAATTCAAGAACAATGAGGTCGCCAGCAGCGTCCTATCGGTTGCAACGTCCTCGAGGCGGGAGTAGCGCACCTTGGCCAGGACCGGGTACATCATCAAGAGCAGTCCGACCGCGATCGGGAGCGACACGGTGCCGATCTTCAATGCATCGAGTCCGTCGTTGAGTTGCGGGACGAGTCGACCGAGGGCCAGGCCGAGGAGCATCGCAAAACCGATCCAAAGTGGCAGATAACGATCGAGGCGCGAGAGGCCTTGGAGGACCGGGGTCTCAGATTGCACGAGCGGCCTCAGCCTACTGCGGTTCGGGTTATGCCTCGGTGATGGTGACCGAGTTGATCGTGACCGGCTCGATCGGGCGATCTTGAGGGCCGGTGGGGTTCTGCGCAATCGTGTCGACAACGTCGAGGCCGTCGGTGACCTCGCCGAAGATCGTGTACGCATTCGGCAGGCCCGCGTTGTCGTGGCAGATGAAGAACTGCGAGCCATTGGTGTTCGGCCCCGCGTTCGCCATCGCCAGGGTTCCCCGGCTGTAGGTCGTCTTGCCATGGAATTCGTCGCGGAAGCGGTAGCCGGGCCCACCCGTTCCGGTGCCGGTTGGATCCCCACCCTGGATCATGAATCCGGGGATGGTGCGATGGAAGATGACTCCGTCGTAGAAACCTTCGCGAGCGAGGAACACGAAGTTGTTGACGGTCTGGGGCGCATCCTCGGCGTAGAACGCGACGGTGATCTCACCGGCACTGGTGTCGATCTGTGCCGTATAGGTATTCGAGAGATCGATCGTCAACTCGGGCGGGGCATCGTATTGGGTGGCCATCGCGGCTCCTCCGGTCGGTTGGTGTGCGGTGAACCCTAGGGAGGTCTCGTTCTTGAACGGCGGTGAGAATGCGACGTCCGCAATCGGAGCAGCGGCTAGAAGCCGCGGCGCCGGCGGCGCTTGCGTTGTGAGCCCGGTTTGAACGGAGCCAGCTCCTCTGGAGGCTGCCAGGAGAAGAGATCCGCGACCCGTTCGTCGTTCGAGAACATCTTGATGATCGGGACATTCAATCCGGCGCGACGTTGGATACCGAGCACCTCGTTCACCTGGTCCCACTCGACGAGGGTGACGACGAGTCCTTCCTCGCCGGCCCGTGCCGTGCGCCCGGAACGATGCAGATACGTCTTGGGGTCATCAGGCGGGTCGTAGTGGATCACGATATCGACGCCTTCGATATGAAGGCCTCGCGCTGCAACATTGGTGGCGACCAGGGCCGACGCCTTGCCGTCGCGGAACCGAGAGAGGGATTGCTCGCGCTTCTGCTGTGGGAGGTCTCCATGGATCGCCGCGGCCGCGACGCCGAGATCGCGGAGCTTCTGGTTGAGGTCGTCCGCTGCCCACTTCGTTCGCGTGAACATGAGGGTTCGATCCGCGGTACGGCTGAGGGCGGCTGCCATCTTGGGTTTGTCGAGGTGGTGGACTTTTAGGAAGCGGTGCTCGAGCGTGTTCACGTGCTCGCTGTCGGATTCGACTTCGTGACTGACCGGATCCGTCATGTAGCGGTCGACCAGTTCCTGCACTTGTGAGTCAAGCGTTGCGGAATAGAGATAGGTCTGGTGGTCGTCCGGGACGGCCGCCATGATCTTGCGCACCTGCGGCATGAATCCCATGTCCGCCATCTGGTCGGCCTCATCGAGACACACGACGCTGATGTCATCGAGGCGAGCCTTGCGCCGCTCCATGAGATCTATGAGCCGTCCCGGGGTTGCGATCAGCAGCTCAACTCCAGCATCGAGGGCGTCGATCTGGTCCTTCATCGAGGCGCCGCCGTACACGGTGACCAGACGAAATTCGCGAGCTTCTACAAGGGGCTGAAGATCCCGGGTCACTTGCATGGCGAGCTCACGCGTCGGGACAAGCACCAGCGCCCTCGGATGGAACGGCTCGGCACGCTCGAGCCCTTCGACGATGGGGAGGCCGAAGGCGAGTGTCTTGCCGGATCCGGTCTTCGCCTTGCCGAGAACATCAACACCGCCGAGTCCATCTGGGATCGTCGCCGCCTGGATCGGGAACGGTGATTCGAATCCCGCGTCGCTCAGAACGGAGACGAGTTCCGGGGAAACGCCGAGGTCGGCGAAGGTCGTGTTGGTTGCAAGTTCGTTGGTCATGATGAGGAGGTGGGCCGGAGCCGGCCGCCGTCAACGGTAGCGGTGGGCCCGCAATACCCCACCATCAATCGGGTAGCCTGACGAAAGAACGAGAGCGGGAGGAGAACCGACATGCCGTGTGGCTGCTGTCTGGTGGCAACGGTTGGTTCTGTTGTCCCACGCCTCACGCTTCTCTTCGTCTGGCTCTTCACCGATCTCGTGGATCGCGCCTTCGACGGTTGGATCGCTCCGCTCGTTGGCCTCTTGCTGCTTCCTTTCACGACCCTTGCGTTTGTGTTCATGTGGGCGCCGGGGCGTGGAGTCACCGGCTTCGGGTGGGTCGTCGTGATCACTGCATTCCTCTTCGACCTGTCTTCGTACGCAGGCGGTGCCTACGGGCGCGGTCGAGACGTGCGAGTCGCCGTCTGAGTGCGATCGGTCCTAGCCGAGGACGCGGCGCACGAGGTTCTGGCGTGCCGCAGCCCGCTTGCCTGCCGTGACACCGACGCCGAACGCAATCCCCGCCATCGCCGCGGTTCCAAGGGCAGCGGTGGTGCGCTTGATGACGGTCTTGCGTGTCCTGCTGAATTCGACGATCGGCCAACCGCGGTGGTAGGCAATGGCTTCGAGCGCACGATCTGGGTTCACCGCCACCGGATGCCCGACGAGCTCAAGCATGGGGAGGTCGCCCGCGGAATCGGTGTAGGCGTACGAGAGGCGCAGGTCGTAGCCGCGCTCCCGTGCAACCTTCTGGATCGCGATCGCTTTGCCCTCGCCGTAGCAGAACGGCTCAGCGAGTTCTCCCGTGTAGACGCCGTCCTCGATCGCGGCGACGGTGCCGATGCCGCCGGTGAGTCCGATCGCAGTGGCGAAGTCCCCGACGATCTCAACTGGTGATGCCGAAACGATGAACGTGTCACGGTCGGCTGCATGATGCAGATCGAGGAGGCCGCGTGCCTCGCGCCGGACCTCGCTCTCGAGCCGTGGGACGATCTGGTCTCCGAGTTCTGCCATCTGCTCCACCGGGACACCTTGGATTGCCTGTAGCACGCGGTTCTTGACGGCTTCCGTCTTCTCATCCGATGCCCCGGCGAAGAGAAATGTCGTTGCATTGGCTGCATCGGAGAGCAGTTCGCGTCTCGAAACCATCCCGGCCCGATAGGCCGCGATGCCCAGGGCGAAGACCGACGAGCCGCTGATGATGGTGCGGTCGAGGTCGAAGAATGCGGCACCGCGCCGCCGTGCAGTGTCGCTCATCGCGCCGTCTCGAGGCCGTCGACGGGGATGGCGAAAAGCTCGGAAGCTCCAGCCTGCGTGGACGGCAGCCAACCGGCGGCCCGCGGCATGATCTGGTGGGCATAGAACGCCGCTGTGTCGATCTTTGCGTCGAGCCACGCGTCACGGTCTTCGGCTGCCGCGGCGAGGGCCATCCGGATGAGGTAGGCACCACCGGCGACCGTGCCGAACATGTCGAGATACGGTGACGCCCCGGCCAACCGGTCGTTGGGATCCTCACAGGCGATCAGCCACCCGGTCGCGTCGCGAAGGGTCTCGACCGCTGGGGCGAGCGCATCGCGCATGATCGAAAACCGCGGGTCGCTGGATTCGGTCAGCCGGGCATCGAGCGCCGCCATCTCGTCGAGATACGATCGAACGACCACACCGTCGTCCATGGGGAGCTTTCTCATCACGAGGTCGATCGCCTGGATCCCATTGGTGCCCTCATAGATCGGCGTGATCCGCGCATCTCGGTAGTGCTGGGCCGCGCCGGCCTCCTCCACGTAGCCCATGCCGCCGTGGACTTGGACTCCGATCGACGTCATGGTGACACCAAGGTCGGAACACCAGGCCTTTGCGACCGGGGTGAGCAACGCAACCCGATTCGCCGCGGCCTGCCGGCCGGCTTCGTCTGGATCGCGATGGGCTCGTTCTCCGGCGGCGGCGGTGTCGTAGAGGAGGCCGCGAGCTGCCTCGTTGTATGCCTTCATCGTCATCAGCATGCGGCGGACGTCCGGATGCTCGACGATTGGGGATACCTCGTTCTTTGGTGTGCCGACGGCCCGGCCTTGGGTGCGCTCCTGCGCATACGCCACGGCCTGCTGGTAGGCCCGTTCGGCGATGCCGAGCCCTTCGAGACCCACCTCGCGTCGCGCCTGATTCATCATGGCGAACATGTAGCGCATGCCAAGGTTCGGCTCTCCGACGATGAACCCGACGGAGTTTTCGAACGATAGTACGCACGTTGGACTGCCGTGAATGCCGAGCTTGTGCTCGATCGAGACGGTCTCGACGCTGTTCCGCGGGCCAATAGTCCCGTCTTCAGCGACCAGCATCTTTGGGACGACGAAGAGCGAGATCCCTTTGGTGCCGGGGGGTGCATCCGGGAGTCGCGCCAACACGAGGTGGACAATGTTCTCGGTGAGGTCGTGATCACCCCACGTGATGAAGATCTTCGATCCGCTGATTCGGTATGAACCGTCGTCTGCCGGGACCGCCTTCGCTCTCAAGGCTCCCACATCCGATCCGGCTTCTGGTTCGGTGAGCACCATCGTCCCGGTCCACTCGGCCGTCACCAGCTTCTCGAGGTAGGTCGACCGTACGGACTCGCTGGCGTGGTCACGAATCACCGTTATGGCGGATCCGGTCAGCATCGGATTCAGGGAGAAGGCGAGGTTTGCGGCAACGAACATCTCGCTGATGGCGAATCCAACCGTCTCGGGGAACCCGTGCCCGCCGTACTCAGGCGGTCCGGCGACGGCACTCCAACCGGCGTCGACGTACTTCCGCCACGCATCCTTGAAAGCGTCCGGCGTTGTGACATCCCCGTCTGTCAACGTACAGCCAATCTCGTCCCCGGCACGATTCGTTGGTGCGATGACCTCCGACATGAATCGTCCGGCCTCGTCGAGCGCACCGTCGATGGTGTCGGGATCGACGTGTTCGAATCCGGGGTATCCGATGAGTGCGTCGAGGTCCGCTATGTGGCGGAGGTTGAACTTGATATCGCGCAGCGGAGGTGTGAAATCAGCCATGCCGCGAGGATAGGCGACGGGATCACTCCCGAGCGCTCGTGACGGCTACGCGTCGGCGCCGACCTTCGAGCGTTTGTCGTTCTCGGAAAGAGAATCGGGCGAGAGGAGTGTGCGAACGTCGAGCGCAAAGTCCATGACGCGCGCATCAACCCACATCGCGTTCTGGTCCAACCAGGCGTCGATGAACTCGACAGTCTGGAGCGTGGGCGTCGGTTCGTTCGTTCGTTCGGCGGTCATCGCATTCCGTTTGCTCGGTTACCGAAGGGTAGGCCGTAGGCTCCCCTATTCCTCTTACATCGACCGGAGGAGCCGAATGCTCAAGCGTCATATTTTGGTGGTCATCGCCGTCGTGGCTTTGGGCGTCGCGGCGTGCTCGTCCGGCGACGATTCCGCGGCCGAGGACGATGCGCCGAGTGACTCCAATGGGGGCTTCATGGTTCAGGACGGAGATCTCGTCGAGGTGCATTACGACGGCACTCTGGACGACAGTTCGACCTTCGATTCGTCGCGAGAGCGCGGTGAACCGTTCTCATTCACCGTAGGTACCGGCCAGGTGATCCCCGGGTTCGACGATGCGGTCCGTGGACTCGCAGTTGGCGAATCCAGGACGGTGAGAATCCTGCCCGTCGACGCATACGGTGAGTGGAGCGAGGAACTCGTGTACGAAGTGCCGTACGGATCGTCTCAAGACGACGTGGCGGTCGGAGATCAGGTGTACCTCAACGACGGCCGCCCAGCCGTTGTCCTTGAGGTCAAGGAGGGCACGGTTGTTCTCGACACAAATCACGAACTTGCCGGAGAAGCCCTGACGTTCGAGATCGAAGTCCTGGCAATCACGAGACCGGAGTGAGATACGAGACCTGAGACACGAGACACGAGACCGGTCTCAAGTCTCGGATCTCCCTACCGGCCTCGGAGAGCGGTCGGCGAGCATTGAGGACCCGGCGTCCTGTGCAAGCTCGTAGCTCGCGACTCAGCTCGCGTCGCCGACCCACAGGTGCTGGAACTCCTTGCTGGTCTTCAGCAGTTCGTCCGCTGTTCCCTGCGCCTCGATCCTTCCATCGCGGAGGACGATCACGAGGTCGGCCCGCTGGAGGGCGGGCTTGCGGTGAGAGACGACGAGCGCCGTCGCACCTGAGCCGTTTGCGAATAGCCGGTCCCAGAGAAGCTGTTCGGTCTCAACGTCCAGCGCGCTCGAGAGGTCGTCGAAGACGAGCAACTGCGGTCGACGCACGAGCATCCTGGCGGCCGCCGAGCGCTGGATCTGCCCGCCGGACAGCCGGACGCCGCGCGGGCCGACCGTGGTCGCAAGACCTTCCGGCATGGTCGCGACATCTTGCTCCATAGTGGCCGTGTGAATGGCATCCGCCACCTCTTCGCTGGTCGCGTCCACACCAAGCTTCAGGTTCTCCTCGAGGGTGAGAGAGAAGAGGCGCGGAACCTGTGGGGTGTATGCGGTGCGCGGCGGCTTCATGAACGCTGCAGGATCCGAGACATCCTCACCGTTCCAGGTCACGCTGCCGGCGTCCGCGGGCAGGAGGCCCAGCACGGTCCTCAAGAGCGTCGTCTTGCCGGAACCGATGCGCCCGGTGACGACCACGAAGCGTCCCTGATCGATGTCGAGGTCAATCGAATCGATGCCCCCGCCGGACGACGGATACCGGTAGCTGAGGCCGCGTGCGGCGATGAGCGGAGCGCCGCTTGTGGTCGCTGTGTACGCAGAGGCCGAACCCGGCTGAACCGGGGGAGTTGGTGCAGCGAAGAGGTCGCGAGGAGCGACAACGTCGCGCCACGTTGCCCCGCGCATGAGCGAGATCATCCGGTCTGCGGAAACACCGGCCTGTTTGACCCTGGCAAGGAACAACCCGATGAAATACGCCGAGTCCGTGACCATCGCCAGGAGGTAGACGAACAGGCTGAACTCGCCGACGGTGAGCCCGGCCGAACCGTCGGTCGAGATCGATCCCGCGGTGAGGATGAGAATGAGCCCTGTGCCGATGCTGACGGTGTTGTGGAACACAGCCTCGAGCCCGGCGGTGAACGTTCGGTCGCGCACCATCATCTTGCGCCGGACATTGTTCAACTCGTTGAAGTGCTCCAGCATCGTGGATTCTGCGCCGGCGACCTTCACCGATTGGACCGAGCCCAGCGTCTCTCCGAGGAATCCGGTGATGGCCTCAGTCGATTCGCGTGCCGCGGTGCGATACCGCCGGATCGTCGAACCCGTGCGGCTCACCACCAGAATGATGATGGCCACCGGAGCGAAGACGACCATGGTGATGACGGGGTCGATAGAGAAGAGGAGGATCACCGCGACAAGGGCGGAGAGCATCGATCCAACGAAATCGACGGTGAAGTCCATCGCCTCGACGGTGTGGTCGACGTCGTCCCGGAAACGCGAAACGACCTCGCCGGGTGTCTCGTCGATCGGTCGCGCCCCGGGCAGCGAGAAGATCCACGCCAGCATCGAACCGCGCATGGAAGCACCGGCGCGGAACAACGTTTCAGAGTGCAGGCGCATGGCGGTGAACACGATTGCGATACGGGCGATGAGGTATGCCCACAGGGCTGCGACGATCGTGGGCAGGTTCCAGCCCGCGGTCTCGCCTGTGAGTTGATCGAAGAAGGCCGCGACGATCAGGCCGATCACGATCGGCATTGTCCAGATCGTGATCCACATCACAATGCTGAAACCGTACCGCACCGGCTGGTTGCGGATGAGGTTCAGGATCACGCGGATGATCGGTGCCTGTGATCGCGTCGTCATGCCAGCACCTCCTCCATGCCGGTCGCGAGCAATCGCGAGAAGCGCGAGTCAGGGTCCGCGGCGAGTGCCGAGCGTTCGCCGAACTCGGCGACCCGCCCTTCGTCGAGGATGAGGATGTCGTCGGCTCTTGTAACGGTCCCGAGCCGGTGTGCGATCACGATGCCGGTTCGGTCTTCCAGGAGATGGTCGACGGCTCGCTCGATCAGCGCTTCGGTCGCCGGATCGAGACGCGACGAGGCCTCATCGAGCACCACTACGCCGGGATCCTCGAGGAAGATTCGGGTGAATGCCAGCAGCTGGGCTTGACCGGCCGACAGCCCGCCGCTTCCTGAGTCGAGGAGGGTGTCGAGGCCGTTTGGCATCGATGCCAGCCAAGAATCGAGTTCGAGGCGATGGATCGCGTCGAGAATCTGCTCCTCGGGGATGTCGTCGTTGAAGAACGTCAGGTTGTCACGAATCGAGGCACGAAACAGCTGTACGTCCTGGGTGACCATGCCGACGCGCGTGCGGAAGTCCGCGACGTGGGCATCCCACGTTGCGACACCGTCGAGGCGCACGGCGCCGGCTTGTGGTTCGTAGAGGCGTGTCACGAGTCGGGCGATCGTCGATTTCCCGCTTCCGGTGCGACCGAGCAGCCCGACGACCCGGCCGGGTGCGATGTCAAAACTGACCTCCGTGAGGACAATCTCGGAAGAATCCCCGTCTTCAGCGTCGTCGTACGAGAAGCTGACATCGTCGAACTCGACACTCAATGCACCCGCGCCGATCGATTGATCCCCTTCTGCTTTCAGCTTTGTCGCGATCGTCATCAACTCGTCGACGCGTGCGATCGCAGCTCCCGCTTTCTGAAGATCCTCCATCTGGGCGCGGATCTGCTCCATCGGGTGGCGGGTCATCTCGACGTAGTGGAACACCAGATAGACCGATCCAACGGTCAACGTTCCTATGCCGAACAACCACGAGCCCAGGATGAAGACAATGGAGGTCGAGAGGCCGTAGAGGACGATCGTGGAGCTCCACATGGTTGCCCACCCCATCCAGGCCCGAACCGTTTGCGGCAGCCAGCGCTGCTGGATCTCGTTGAAGCGTGTTTCCATATACGGACCAGCACCGTTCGAAGTGATGTCTTCGGTCCCTTCCACCACCTCTCCGACGAATCCGTAGGCTTCAGCGGCCGTTCCGCGCACGGCCTTCCACCACGGGACGGCGACGCGGTGGAACCCGGCCATCGCGGCGATCGCAAGGGTGGTGAAGATGGTGATGCTCAGGCCGACGATCCAGCTTTCGAGCCACAGCATCACGATGATCCCGATCACAAGGCCGCCGTTGCCGACGACCTTGATCATCATCGCCGAGAAGAAGTTCGAGAGCGATGTCACGTCGCCGTCGATGCGTTCGATGAGTTCGCCTGCCGAGTGTCCCTTGTGGAACCCCATGTCGAGGTGGACGACATGGGCGGTGAGGTCTCCTCGAAGATGGTTGGTGGCAGACCATCCGATGTCTTCGGCGAGATACGTCGCCCAGATCGCCAGAGCCTGCTGCCCGACGGCAATCAGCATGAACGTCACAGCGATGGGGATGAGGGCGCTTGCGTCGCGACCGTTGATCGCCCCGTCGATGAACCGCTTGATGAGTTGCGGGTTCACAAGCTGGAGGGCGATTGTCGAAAACAGGACGAAGCCAAGCAGCACCACCCGCGGCCGAAGAGGCCTCAGGTAGTTGGTGAGGAGGCTGAAATACGCTCGTACGGGAATCATGTCGGGTCCTCGGTCATCCGGCGGGGGTTGTTGCGGCCATTGAAAAGGCCGCCCGATGGGCGGCTGTCTCGCTTGAACGCTG